>CACXEB010000499.1 GCA_902766515.1 uncultured Eubacteriales bacterium | reverse complement strand
GGCTTTTTCAGCGTCGCCATCAGCAGCGTCAGCGCCTGGCGCTGGCCGCCGGACAGCAGCCCGACCTTCGCGGTCATGCGGTTTTCCAGCCCCAGCCCCAGCGCCGCCAGCTGGTCGCGGTATTCGCTCCGCTCGCTGCGGGTGATGCCCGGGCGCAGGGTGCGCTTCTGCCCGCGCCGCGCAGCCAGGGCGAGGTTTTCTTCGATCTGCATCGTGGCCGCGGTGCCGGTCATGGGGTCCTGGAAGACGCGGCCCAGCAGGGGCGCGCGCCTGTACTCCGGCAGGCTGGACACGTCCTGGCCGTCGATCAGGATGCTGCCGCAGTCGATGGGCCACACGCCGGCGATGGCGTTGAGCATAGTGGACTTGCCCGCGCCGTTGCCGCCGATCACGGTGACGAAATCCTCGTCGTCCAGGTGGAGGTTCAGCCCGTTCAGCGCGACCTTTTCGTTGACCGTTTTCGCGTTGAAGGTTTTCCGGACGTTGATCAGGTCAAGCATGTTCCTGCCCTCCCTTGCCTTTGTATCCCGAGGACAGCCGGGCCTTCCAGTAGGGAATGCCCAGGAAGACCGCGACGACCAGGGCGGAAAGCAGCTTCAGCAGGTTGGTATTCAGGCCCAGCCACAGCACGACCTGGATGACGATATAATAGATCACGGCGCCGATGGCGACGCCGGCCAGCTTCAGCGCGAAATTCCGGAACAGCTTTCCGAACAGCACCTCGCTGATGATCACGGCCGCAAGCCCGATCACGATCGCTCCGCGGCCCATGTTGACGTCCACGAAGCCCTGGTAGTGGGACAGCAGCGCCGACGAGAGGGCGACGATGCCGTTGGAGATCATCAGGCCGAGGATCTTGGCCAGGTTGGTATTGATTCCCTGCGCGCGGGCCATCGCCTCGTTCGCGCCGGTCGCCCGCAGGGAGCTGCCCAGCTCCGTCCCGAAAAACCAGTAGAGCACGCCGATCAGCAGCGCGAGCACGACCAGGGCGGTGAGGATGGGGTTGTTCCATCCCAGGGTCCGCACGTTGCGCTGGCTGACGATCAGCTGGTACTTGGTCACGTTGATGCCCTGGTTGGCCTTGAACGCCATGATCGCCAGGTTGATCGAATAGAGGGACAACTGGGTCAGGATCCCGGCCAGGATCGGCGGGATGCCCATGGCGGTATGGAACACGCCGGTCAGCAGCCCGGCCAGCATACCGGCGATGACGGCGCACAGGAGCGCGATCCACACGTTCACGCCGTTCAGCATCAGCATCACGCAGACCGCGCCGCCGGTGGCCATGCTGCCGTCCACGGTCAGGTCCGCCAGGTCCAGCACCTTATAGGTGATGTACACGCCGATCGCCATGATGCCCCAGATCAGCCCCTGGGCGGCGGCCCCGGGCATGGCGTTGAATAAAGCAGTCAGGTTCATTGCAGGTGCCTCCGGAAAAAGGCGGGAAGGGGCGGTCCGCCCCTTCCCGGCATTTGCTTACTGGATCGCGGTGTAGTCTTCGGGAATCTGGATCCCCAGCAGCCCGCAGAGCTCCGCGTTGTATTCCTTGGTCACGTTCGGGGCGAACCGTACGGCCATCGCGGCCACGTCCGCGCCGTTGACCAGCACTTCGTAGGCCATCTCGCCGGTGGCGTAGCCCAGGTCATAATAGCTGATGGACAGTGTGGCGACGCCGCAGCCCGCGCAGATGCCTTCCTCGCCCGCGATGACGGGCTTCAGGGCCGGCTCGATCACGTTGCGGATGGCTTCGGTGCAGGAGGCGGCGGTGTTGTCTGTCGGGATATAGAGCACGTCGCTGCCGTCGCAGGCATTCTGGGCCACGGACGAGACGTCGTTGGAGTCGGCGAAGGTGTAGGAGACGCAGGTGTAGCCCAGGTCAGTCAGGTAAGCGGTGATCGCGTCGGCCTGGTACTTGGAGTTCGGCTCGGCGGAGCAGTAGAGCAGGCCGACTGTCTTGGCGTCGGGGAAGAGCTCGTGGAGCATCGCCGCCTGCTGCTCCAGCGGAGCGAGGTCGGACGTGCCGGACACGTTCATGCCGGTGGCGCCGTTCCAGTCGTCCAGGCCCAGGGCGGTCGCGTAATCGGTCACGCTGGTGCCCAGGATGGGGATATCGCCCGTCGCGGCGACGGCCGCCTGCAGCGCGGGCGTGGCGTTGGCCATGATCAGGTCAACGTTCTCGGAAATGAAGTTGTTGACGATGGTCGAGCAGGTGTTGGAATCGCCGGAAGCGTTCTGGACATTGAACTTCACGGCGTCGCCCAGCTTGTCCTTCAGCGCGTCCTGGAATCCCTGGGTCGCGGCGTCCAGCGCGACGTGCTGGACCAGCTGGCAGATCCCCACGTGATAGATTTCATCCGCCACCGCAAAAGAGCCGAGGCACAACAGACAGGCGAGCAGCATGGCAACCATTTTCTTCATAGCGGTATCCTCCTGAATCATTTTATCAGAAAAGCGGCCCTCCCATCTGGAAGAGCCGCCTTCATGATCGCTTTTCATGGGCAGTCCTTACAGACGGGACTTTCGCGGAAAGTAAAACGTAAAAAAGGAATAGCGCAGGGCAAACGGCACTGCGCTGGGAAAGCGGCCAAAGACAGGGATGGCGCGGGCGGAAATATGGCCGGAAACCGACTGTGTGAGGATCTGTCCGCTCATGTCCACCCCGCCTTTCTGAGAATCTTGCGGCCATTATATCACCGGCCCGGGGATTGTCAACAACGCGGAAGCCTGTTTTGACCGTAAATACAAATTCTGAACAAAAGCGCTGCTATTTGTGACTCATGACGGGCAACAACAACGAACTGTGAAAATGGATGGGCGTGCAGCAGGTGCCATGCCGGGGAGAGCGGATCCAAAGGCCGGACACAAAATACCGCCTGCCATTCATTCCCACAGCAAGCGGCATACAAAAATTACGCAATAGCGGGAGGCCGAACCGTCGTCCCCATCCCATCGCCGTCCAGCCTCACAGCCCAGCGGCGTCCCCCCCTGTCCTCTGCGGCACGGAATCCCGGAGTCCGCCGGTTCACCCGGCGGATGAGGCCG
>CACXEB010000498.1 GCA_902766515.1 uncultured Eubacteriales bacterium | reverse complement strand
CGCCGTCCGCAAGTGCGTCCATGAGACGGGCGTCACCCTGCCCGATCCGGAAGGCGCCGCCTACTATGACGGCCGCTTCCCGCTGTATAAGCAGATCCAGGCGGCGCTCGCCCCGATCTACCGCCAATTGTAAGGGCGACGCGATGGAACTCCTCGTCTGTATCAAACAGGTCCCCGACACCACGGAGGTCCGGCTGCGCGACGATTACACGCTGGAGCGCGATTTCGTGGCGCAGGTCATGAATCCCGCGGACGAGTCGGCCCTGGAATGGGCGCTCAGGACCCGCGACCGCCTGGGCGGCGCGGTCACCGTGGTCAGCATGGGACCGCCGCGGGCGGAAAGCATGCTGAAGGAAGCCCTGTCCCGGGGCGCCGACCGGGCCGTCCTCCTGACGGACCGGCGGTTCGCGGGCGCGGACACGCTGGTCACCGCCCGGTGCCTGGCCAGGGCCGTGGCATACCTGGGCCCTGTGGACGCCGTGGCCTGCGGCCGGCGGGCCGTCGACGGGGAAACCGGCCAGGTCGGCCCGATGCTGGCGTCGATGCTGGACTGGCCCTGCCTGTATCACCTCGTGTCCGCGGAGGCGGACGGATCCCGCAACCTCCGGGGACGGCAGCTGACGGAATCCGCGGAGCTGGACCGGACCTGCCGCCTCCCCGCGGTCCTGACCTTCTGCGAATGGAGCTACCGGCTTCGCCTGCCCACGCTGAAAGGGCTGCGGAACGCCGCGGCCGCCCGGGTCACGCGCCTGAGCCCGGACGATCTCGGGCTTTCCGCGGACCTTTGCGGCCTCCGCGCGTCGCCGACGCAGGTCGTGCGCATCGACGCGCAGCCCACGGGCGTCCGGCCGTGCCGGAAGATGACCGCCGCCCAGGTGATGGACGCTGTGTTCGGGCGTCATCCGGAGCTGCTGCCATGAGGATCGCCGTATTCTGCGAAGCCGGCCACGACGCCGGCCTCGCCCTGATCGCCCAGGCCCGGCGGATGGCGCCGGACGGGTATGTCATCGCCCTGCACGAGCGCGAGGACGGGACCGCGTGCCTGTCCGCCGGCGCCGACGAGGCCGTGCGGATTCAGGCCGAAGCGGACGACTGCCTCCAGGGCAGCCGTATCGCCGCGGCCATCGGGCAGCTGGCCCCGGAGATCGCGCTGTTTCCCGCCACGGTCCGGGGACGGTTCCTGTCCGCCTGGGCGGCGGGCAAGCTGCAGACCGGCCTGACCGCCGACTGCACGGACCTGTCCCTGACGGACGGAGGCCTCCTGCTGCAGACCCGGCCCGCCTATGGCGGCAGCCTGACCGCGAACATCCTGTGCCGGCACCACCGGCCGCAGATGGCCAGCGTGCGCCCCGGGGTGTTTCCCCCGCCGGACCATCCGGATATCCGCCCCGGCGCGGCCTGCCGCTTCCTGGACATACCTGAGGCGGCCGCGAAAACGGTCCTGGAAGCCCGCCGCGATATCGACGGCGGCGTATCCCTGCAGAACGCCCGGGTGATCGTCGCCGGAGGAAAAGGCGTCGGCGGCAGGGAGGGCTTTGACCTGCTGTTCCGGCTGGCGGACGCGCTGCACGGCGCGGTGGGCGCCACGCGCAGCGCCGTGGACGCGGGGTGGATCGGCTACGCCCACCAGATCGGGCAGACGGGCCAGACCGTGCGCCCGAAGCTGTATCTCGCGTTCGGCATCAGCGGGATGGTCCAGCACATCGTGGGCATGCGCGGCGCCGGGACCGTCGTGGCCGTCAACCAGGACCGGAACGCGCCGATCTTCCAGGCGGCAGATTACGGGATCGTCGCTCCCTGGCGGGAAACCGCTGAATATATGCTACAAAACATTCATGAAAGGAAGGAAATCCTATGAATTACAAAAAGACCTATACGCCCCGGGAGGGCTATACCCCGCTGTGCGAGATCGGCAAGTGCAGCCTGAAGAACCTGGAGTTCGGCATCCTTGAACTGAACTACGGCGGCGAGTACACCTTCGACACCAAGGACCGGGAGGTGGCGTTCGTCCTCCTCGGCGGCTCCGCCTGCTTCAAGGCCAACGGCAGGGACTACGGCAAGCTCGGCGTCCGCACCAACGTGTTCGCCAACCCCAAGGCCGAGTGCTTCTACGCGGGCCGCGGCACCGTCGTCGAGATCCGCAGCGAATTCAAGGTCAAGATCGCCGTCTGCGCCACGCCCATCGACGTGAGCACCGAGCCGCAGGCCATCCGCCAGGCGGACGTCCGGATCGCGCGCCTCGGCGTCAAGCCGTGGGAGCGCGACACCTCCTTCATCGTGGACGGATCGACCAACGCCAAAAAGCTCACGATCGGCGAGGCCTATGTGACCCCCGGCAACTGGGCCGGCTTCCCGCCGCACAAGCACGATACGGACAACATGCCCGCCGAGTGCGTGGCCGAGGAGATCTATTACTTCCTGTTCGATCCGCAGCAGGGCTTCGGCGTCCAGTGCCTGTACACCGCCGACGGGTCGGTGGACGAAGCCTACCGCGTCAAGAGCGACGAGCTGGTGGAATTCCCCTTCGGATATCATACGACCGTGTCCGCGCCGGGCTACAACACCTATTTCCTGTGGCTGATGGCCGGCGACCACCAGGGCTTCTGCCGCACGAACGATCCCGCGCATGCCTGGGTGTCCGCGGTCGAGAACATGGTCAAGAAGATGTAAGCCATGGCCGGGCAGTATACAGAGCCTGAACGCCTGCTGCCGGTGCATGACCCCGCGGACGTGATCGTGGCGGGCGGCGGGGTCGCGGGCATCGCCGCGGCCCTGTCCGCCCGCCGCGCCGGGGCCCGGCGCGTGCTGCTCATCGAGCGGGAATACACGCTGGGCGGCCTGGCGACCCTGGGCCTGATCACCATCTACCTGCCGCTGTGCGACGGGCTGGGCCGCCAGGTGTCCTTCGGCATCGCGGAGGAGCTGCTCAAGCTGTCCGTTTCCCGCGGCGCGGAGGTGCCGATCCCCGATGCCTGGACGACGGGCGGGGATCCGGCGCAGCGCAGGAAATCGCGCTACCGCTGCCAGTTCAGCGCCGGGCTGTTCGCCGCGCTGGCGGAGCAGCTGCTTCTGTCGGAGGGCGTCGGGATCCTCTACGGCAGCGCGGTCTGCGGCGCCGTGAAACAGGACGGGCGGCTGGAAGCGGTGATCGTTGAAAACGTGAACGGACGGAGCGTGTATCCCGCGGCCGGATTTGCGGACGCGACCGGTGACGCCGCTCTCTGCCGCTGCGCCGGCGAGCCCACCGTGGATTACCCGCACGGCAACAGCCTGGCCGCCTGGTATTATGATCTCGATGGCGGAAAAATGCGGCTGCATCAGCTGGGGTATATCGATGTGCCGGGGGCCGGAAAAACCGATGAGATCCACTCCAACGAGCGCCGGGGACACTACAGGGCCACGGACGCGGAAGACCTGTCCCGGATGATGGCCGATGCCCGCCGGTGGGCGGTCGAGGACTTCCTGAAAGCCGGTCCGGTCTCATCATCGCACGCGCTGGCCACGCTTCCGACGATCCCCCAGGTACGGATGTCGCGCAGGCTGGATGCCGGCTGCGCCATGACGCAGGACGCGGACGGCGTGTTTGTGCCGGAAAGCGTCGGCCTGATCAGCAACTGGAAGAAAGCGGGCCCGGTGTACGAGGTGCCGTTCGGCGCGATCTGCGCGCGGACGGAGAACCTGTACGCGGCCGGCCGGTGCATCGCGGCGGATGAAGACATGTGGGACGTGACACGCGTGATCCCCTGCTGCGCCGTGACGGGCGAGGCGGCGGGTATCGCCGCCGCAGGCGGGCGGGATCTCCCTGCAGTCCAGCGGACGCTGCGGCACCGGGGCATACCGTTACATATTGACGAACTCGAATAATCATCAGACACGAGGAGAGACGCATGAACATTTTCGTATGCATCAAGCAGGTCCCCGCGACCAATAAGGTCCAGGTGGACGAAAAAACGGGCGTCCTGAAGCGCAGCGGGGTGCAGAGCAAGATGAACCCCTATGACCTCTACGCGCTGGAGACCGCCCTCCGGCTGAAGGAAAAGCACGGCGGCAGGGTGACCGTGGGCACCATGGGCCCGCCCCAGGCGCAGGCGATCATCCGCGAGGCGTACATGATGGGCGCGGACGAGGGCTACGTGTTCTCCGACCGCCGCCTGGGCGGCGCGGACG
Organism: uncultured Eubacteriales bacterium; assembly: GCA_902766515.1. The sequence continues at coordinate 244 of CACXEB010000498.1, read as the reverse complement.
TGCTGGCGACCAGCTACACCCTCTCGCAGGCCATCCAGAGCGTCGGGGACTTCGACCTGATCCTCTGCGGCAAGCAGACGACCGACGGCGATACCGCGCAGGTCGGCCCCGCCATCGCCGAGCACATGGGCATCCCCCACGCGGCCTGGGTCACGGAGCTGACCGTGTCCGGCGACGGCGTGGACGCCCGCCAGCAGCTGCAGGACGTGATCGAGACCGTGCACATGCCGTTTCCCTGCCTGGT
>CACXEB010000497.1 GCA_902766515.1 uncultured Eubacteriales bacterium | reverse complement strand
TCTGCGTCATGCTCATCACCTCTTTGCGGCATATCCCACGGTGAAGCCATAATCCTCCCAGCGGTCTGCCTTGATGATCTTGTAGGATTCACCCTGCCAGATCACATCATCGGAAATGTTGCTGGTGTTATCTTCGGTGAGGTAAAGCTTCTCCTGGGTAAAGATGGTGATCATGCTCTTGCGCCGCTCACCTTCAGGGAAGTATTGCAGTTCTTCCGAGGATGTCGGCTGGATAATGCCAGTAGGCGTAATGGTCGTATCCTCTTTCACTTCCATGCGGCCGCCATGCCACTTGCCCTTCCTGCGGCGCACGGTGAATGGCTGCGCGCCGAGATCAGGGTCAACCAGCAGCTCGGTCACATCGGGAGACAGAACCATTCAGATCACTTCCCTTCGATAACGTGGGTGATGGAGCTGCGAAGACTGCCGGTGTCGATCAGCGGCGTGGAGCTGCCCTTGCCCTTCACCTTGAAAGGCTTGTGCGCGATCCTGTTCCACATCCAGCCGCCCTCCACGGTGATCCCTGCGTTGGGGGCGAAGTGGCCGCCGGTGAAGTAGTCCTTGACAGCGTTCTCGCCGTACATGCCGGCCTTTTCCAGTTCGCCCATTGCAGCGCCGGTATCGCCCTCGATGGCGGCCTGGGCGGACGCTTTCATGCGCTCCTCGATCTTGCCCTTGGCTTCCTCGATGGCCGGTTCCAGGAACGGACGCGGGGGAATCCGCAGGCGCGGGCTGCCATTGGTATGGATGAACGCCAGCTCGACGTTGGTGACCTCGCCTCGGCTGCCGCCGTTGGCTGCAGGGATGCCGACCAGGACGCGGTGGTTCTTCATAAAGGCAACGGCTTCTTTCAGGTCGCCCAGCCCTTCGCCGCTGATCTTGACGTACATGCCCATGCCGGTCACCTCCTATCTCACGAACATTCCACCCTTGCCGATCATTCGGGCATACGTGGCAAACTGGACGCCGTAGGTGGTCAGCTTCCAGGCCGCCCATCCTTCCAGATCGGCGGTTGCCTGGCTGCCGTTGTCATAGCCGACGGTCACCTGACCGACGGACTTGTTGGTCTTGTTCCCCTGCAGCCTGCCCGCGTTGATAAGCTGCTGCCGCGTCGCACCCTCCGGAGGCGCTTCGATGAACAGCGTCACAAAGTGGGCGATATACAGCCGCATGCCCTCCTTCCAGAGCGACAGCCAGCGGGCCTCCTTCACCACGGCGTTGGCCATGTCGATGAAGTGCTGGAGCTGCGCGTCCGTGATGATGTCCGTGGTGAACGCGGGCATCAGGCCGCGGAAGTCGGCGCAGGTGAACGGGGGATTGTCGCCGTCAACGATATTCGAGGCGACGTCGAAGGCCTGCTGCGGAGTGAATCCGATCACTTGGCATCATCACCCTTGGGGGCCTTGTCCTTCTTGGCGTTCGCCTTCTTCTCGATGGCGTCGCCCTGCTTGGCGGTCTCGAAGGGCTCCAGCGCACCGGCGGCCACGGCCATCTTGAAGGTCGGGTCAGAGGTGAACTTCTCCGGAATGTCGTTGAAGTCGTTGGGGCGGGTCTTCATCTGGGAGCCGTCCAAAGCGGTCAGCAGGAACGTCTGATTCTTGCAATATGCGCGCATACGTTTTACCTCCAAAACAAAAATAGAGCCCCAGCCTCTACACACATTGCAAAGGCTGAGGCTGGGGGAATCTGCATCTTCCGCGGAAAGATGCAGATTAGATGCCGTCCATGTAGATGGCGTGCTGACGGTACGGCCACTGCAGCTCGGAGAACTGGGTGACGTAGGGCGTCAGGTACGCCAGGTGCGCGGCGCTGGCCTGGGTCAGCATGCGCTGCAGCGGCACGGTGATGTCGAAGCGGACACGATCCTCGTTGTTGCAGTACGCGACCAGGCGGTCGGAGCTGCCGGTGCCCGCGTCCTCGCACCACACGCTGGGCGCGATGAACAGGTCGTTGCCCTGGTTCTTGCCCAGGTTGTTCTCCAGCAGGAACTGCAGGATGGACTTGTCGCCAGTCACGCCGACCTTGGTGGACACCAGCAGCGTGTACTGCTCCGGGGGAATCAGGATGTGATTCGCCATGCCGGACAGGTCGTGTTCGGACGCCTGCCAGGTCGCCAGCAGCACGCGGTTGATGTCGGCCAAAATCTCGTCCGGCGTCTTCTTGGACCACTCGGTGTCGGAGCCGCCCTGGGTGTGGGGCGCGGCGGTGACGGTGCTGATCAGCGGATCGTTGACCAGACCGTAGCTGCCGGCCTTGGAGATGCCGGTGTAGACGTTCTTGTCCAGCATCTTGTCGTGGACAAGGTGCAGGCCCTTGTTCAGGATGTCGTCCAGGCTCCGGCCGATCTTCTGCAGCCTCTGCTGGTCGATCAGCGGCACGGAGAGGATGTGACCCCACTGGAACACGCGGTAGGTGTCCTTGCTGATGTCGGCCTGGATCATGGGCAGGTCGTTGGACTCGTTACCGATCAGGCCGTCGTTGGAGCCCTCGCCGGAGGCGTAGGAGACATCGAACACGCTGACGGAATCCACCCAGCCGCCGCCGGTCCTCACCGGCATGTCGCGCGCCCAGGTGATGGAAGTGAGGGGCTCATGCAATTTCTCGTCGCGCTTCTCCAGCTCGCCGACGAGGAACGCCATGCCGCCGCTGACGGACGCTGCGTCCATCATGAAGTTGCCCGGCAGGCCGTCATTGACGGGAACCTTCACGACCGGGAACGGAGTATTCTTCTTGGCCATTGTCGTGTACCTCCCTTACATGGACCGCTCGAGGATGGTGATCTCGGCGATCTTGTTGCTGTCGAAGTTGCCGGTGGCGAAC
>CACXEB010000496.1 GCA_902766515.1 uncultured Eubacteriales bacterium | reverse complement strand
TTCAGATATGAAAAATAACCTCCCGTTATTGACAAATACATGCCCGCATGCTACAATATTTTTTGAAGAACGGTGTTTCATAATGATGAACGACATGCTGACCAACCGATGGGAGCCGCCTGACAGATGAGATCGGACATCACCAATGGATATCGGCTTTCGGAAGAAAGAAAACTGCTTGACGCGGAGATCCGGATCGTGCACGAGCCGACCCCGGACTGGAATTACGCCCACCATCCGTTCCTGGCCTGGTTCAGGGACCGTTTTTACCTTTTCTTCAGCCTGGGCCGCCACCAGGAGGACGACGTCGGCCAGCGGGTGATGGTCTGTACCAGCGCGGATGCCGTTCATTGGTCGCCTGCCCGCGAGCTGGCGGCGCCTGAGCGCGCGGAAACGGGCGTGCTGATTGCCTCCGGTCCCTGGGCGGCCGAAACGCGGCTGAACGCCTACGCCCTGTGCTTTGATTACCGTCCCGAGGTCCTGACCGGCGGGCGGCGCCGCCCGGGCGACGCAGGCCGGGAGCGCTGGGGATTCCGGTGCTTCACGACCACGGACGGCGAGACCTTCACCGAGACAGCCCCGCCGGAAGCCTTCGGCGGCAACATGCCGGTGCAGCGGCTTCGATCCGGCAGGCTGTTTTCCTGCGGCAGCCGGACCTCCGCCTGGACGGACGATCCCGAGGGGCTGACCGGCTGGCATCCGACCGAAGTCTTCCCGGAGGGATGGCGCAGCCCGGAAGCGGGTGCGGAACCGCATCCCCTCCTCCCCGGTGAGGTGGGCAATCATCAGGTCGGCCTCTGCGAGGGGTCCTTCCTGCAGGATCCGGACGGCCGCCTGCTGATGCTGCTAAGGTCCGGGACGGACCATCTCTGGGCGAGCGAAAGCGGGGACGACGGCGAAACCTGGACGCTGCCCGAGCCGACGGACTTTACGGACAACCGCACGAAGTTCAGCCTGGGCCGGCTGCCGGACGGACGGTATTACTATATCGGCACGCCCGATCCCTTCCCGCCCCGGTTCCGCCACGTGCTGGCGCTGTACCTGAGCCGCGACGGGCGGAACTTCGACACCCATTACCTGCTCGCCAACCGGCAGTTCAAGGGACGGTGGCCGGGGCTGGACAAGAACGGCATCTACGGCTATCCGACCGCGCTGGTCCGGGACGGCCGCCTGCACGTGACCTTCTCGATCAACAAGGAAATGATCGCCGTGACCAGCGTCGCTCTCAAGGACCTGTAAAGGAGGCCGGACATGTCTGAGAAAACAGCCGCTTTTCCCCCGGGACGGCGGCGTTCCCTGGGCCAGCGCCTGGTCCGCGCGCTGAAGCGGGACCGGTGGCTGTACCTGATCATGCTGTTCCCGTTCGTGTACTATCTCCTGTTCTGGTACTACCCCATGTACGGCGTGACCCTGGCCTTCAAGCAGTACAAGCCGAAGCTGGGCATCATCGGCAGCCCCTGGGCCAGCCAGAACGGCATGAAGTACATCCTGCAGGTGGTCAACGACGGGTACTTCTGGACCGTGTTCAAAAACACGATCGTCCTGAACCTCGAAAACCTGATCATCACCTTCCCCGCGCCGATCATCCTGGCGCTGCTGCTCAACGAGGTGAGCCGATCGTCCTTCAAGCGCCTGGTGCAGACGGTCACCTACCTGCCGCACTTCCTGTCCACGGTCGTCGTCGTGGGCATGATGAACGTGATGTTCAACTCCTCCGGCATCGTCAACCAGGCCATCGTGTCCATGGGCGGGAGCAAGGTCGCCTTCCTGAACGACGCGCAGTACTTCCGGCCCATGTACATCGGCTCCAACATCTGGCAAGGCATCGGCTGGGATTCGATCATCTACCTGTCCGCCCTCTCCGGCCTGGACAGGGAGCTGTACGAGGCCGCGCGCATCGACGGCGCGGGCCGCTGGAAGCAGACCCTGCACGTCACCATCCCGGGCATCCTGCCCACGATCATCATCATGCTGATCCTCGCGATGGGGCGGATCATGAACGTGAGCTACCAGAAGATCCTGCTGATGATGACCGGATCCAACCAGTCCGTGTCCGACGTGATTTCCACCTATGTGTACCGCCGCGGCATCACCAAGGCCGATTTCAGCTACGCCACCGCGGTCAACCTGTTCCAGTCCCTGGTCAGCCTGGTGTTTGTCTGCGTCACCAACGCGATCTCCAGGCGCGCCAGCGAGACATCGCTGTGGTAAAGGAGGGGACGCGATGGCCATCAAGGAAGGCGGCGCGGGCCGCAAGGTGTTCCAGGCGGGCAACGTGGTCTTTCTCTCCCTGCTGATGCTCGTCTGCCTGTATCCGCTGTACCTGCAGCTGATCACGTCCGTCAGCCACGGCCTGGAGGTCATGAAGGGCGGCATCACGCTCTGGCCCCGGAAGATCACCTTCCAGACCTACACGACCCTGGTGCGGGGTGAGCTCTTCCTCTACATGAAGAACACGGTCGTGATCACGGTGGTCGGCACGCTGGTCAACCTGCTGATGAGCAGCCTGTGCGCCTATCCCCTGAGCCGGAAGACCTTCTCCGGGCGGAAATTCTTTACCGCGATGGTCACCGTCACGCTGTTCTTCTCCGGCGGAATGATCCCCATGTACCTGACGGT
>CACXEB010000495.1 GCA_902766515.1 uncultured Eubacteriales bacterium | reverse complement strand
CCGGTGCCCGGCGACGTGGTCATCCTGCTGGGCGGTTCGACCGGCCGCGACGGCATCGGCGGCGCGATCCGCGACCCGCTTTCGGGCAGGGCCTACGTATATGGGGCGATGCGCGTGACCGGCGCCGCGGACCCGACCGTGCCGGTCAGCGAGACCATCCCCGGCAAGCTGCCCCAGCGCAAGCTGGTGACGACCGCCGCCGCCGGCTACAGCAGCTACGGCAACCAGATCGGCCTGGCGACCGGCATCGTGGATGAGATCTACCATCCCGGCTACGCGGCCAAGCGGATGGAAATCGGCGCGGTGATCGCTGCCGCGCCGCAGGAAAACGTCCGCCGTGAGCGCCCGGTGCCCGGCGACGTGGTCATCCTGCTGGGCGGTTCGACCGGCCGCGACGGCATCGGCGGCGCGACGGGATCCTCAAAGGCGCACAACGCGCACTCGGTGGAGACGTGCGGCGCGGAGGTCCAGAAGGGCAACGCACCGGAGGAGCGCAAGCTGCAGCGGCTGTTCCGCAACCCGGAGGCCACGCGGCTGATCAAGCGCTGCAATGATTTCGGCGCGGGCGGCGTGTCCGTGGCGATCGGCGAGCTGGCGGACGGCCTGGTCATCGACCTGAACGCCGTTCCCCGGAAATACGAGGGCCTGGACGGCACCGAGCTGGCGATCAGTGAAAGCCAGGAGCGCATGGCCGTGGTCGTCGCGCCCGGGGACGCGGAGCATTTCCTGCGCCTGGCGTCGGAGGAAAACCTGCAGGCCTGCCCAGTGGCGACAGTGCAGGCGGACAGGCGCCTGGTCATGCGGTGGAACGGCCGGGAAATCGTGAATATCAGCCGGGACTTCCTCAACTCCAACGGCGCGGAAAAGCATATCGCCGTGACGCCGCGGAAGCCGGAGGATTTCAAAAAGCAGGTGGCCGGCGGCTTCGGGGACAATTACCGCGCGCTCGCCGCGGACCTGAACAGTTGCTCCAAACGGGGGCTGTCCGAGCGCTTCGACAGCACGATCGGCGCGGGCACCGTCCTGATGCCCTTCGGCGGCGAGCGCCAGCTGACGCCGATCCAGGCCATGGTGCAGAAGATCAGCGTCGAAAAGAAGCATACGGACGACTGCTCGCTGATGGCCTGGGGATACAATCCCTTCATTGCCGAAAAGAGCCCCTACCACGGCGCGTACCTGGCGGTGGTGGAATCCGTCTGCAAGCTGATCGCGACCGGCGCAGCGTATGAGGACGTCTACCTGACTTTCCAGGAGTACTTTGAAAAGCCCGGCACGGACGGCCGGCGCTGGGGCAAACCCCTGGCGGCGCTGCTGGGCGCTTTCCAGGCGCAGATGGCGCTCGGCATCGGCGCGATCGGCGGCAAGGACAGCATGAGCGGCAGCTTTGAGCAGCTGGACGTCCCGCCGACGCTGGTTTCGTTTGCGGTGACTACCGCCAAAACGGGCGAGATCGTATCGCCCGAGTTCCATGGCGCCGGGCATCCCGTGGTGGTGCTGAGCCCCGCGACGGATGCGGACGGCCTGCCGGCCGCTGCTTCCCTCCTGTCCCTGTTCGGCCAGGTGACGGCGCTGCTGCGGCAGGGCAAGGCGCTGGCCTGCTATACACCGGGGGTCGGCGGCATCGCTGAAGCGGTCATGAAGATGGCGTTCGGCAACGGCCTGGGCTTCACGTTTGAGGACAGCTGGTCGCTGCAGGACCTGTTCGGTTACCATTACGGGTCCTTTGTGGTCGAGCTGGCAAGCCCGTGCGGTGTGGGCACGCTGCTGGGCCATACGACAGATGACGGCCGGCTCACCTGGCGGGGCGAGGCGGTCACAGGGGAGGACCTGCTCGGCATCTATGAGGGCCGGCTGGAAAGCGTATACAGCTGCAATATCCCCGAGGCGCCTGTGACGCAGGAGATCCCGCTGCGCGCCGCCGGATCGTGGCCGAAGCCCGCCGTCCGGACAGCGAAGCCGATGGTGCTGATCCCGGCCTTCCCGGGCACCAACTGCGAGTATGACAGCGCCAAGGCGATGGCGGACGCCGGCGCGGACCCCCGGATCATGGTCGTCAACAACCTGACGGCGGACGGGATCGCCCGCAGCGTGGAGGCGTTTGCCGACGCGGTCAGGAATGCGCAGATGATCTTTATCCCCGGCGGTTTTTCGGGCGGCGACGAGCCGGACGGAAGCGGCAAGTTCATCACCGCGTTCTTCCGCGGCGCCGCGGTCCGCGAGGCGGTCACCGACCTGCTGGAGCGGCGGGATGGCCTCATGCTGGGCATCTGCAACGGGTTCCAGGCGCTGATCAAGCTGGGCCTGGTCCCGTACGGCCGGATCATGGACACGGACGCTTCCTGCCCGACGCTGACCTATAACATCATCGGCCGCCACCAGTCCCGGATCGTACGTACCCGGATCGTCAGCAACCGCTCTCCCTGGCTCAGCCTGACGAAGCCCGGGGAAGTCTACAGCGTCCCCATCTCGCACGGCGAGGGCCGCTTCTACGCGGACGAGTCCCTCATCCGCCAGCTGGCGGAAGCCGGCCAGATCGCGACCCAGTATGTGGATCTCAGCGGCCGGCCGACGGGCGACGTGCGATTCAATCCCAACGGCTCCATGGCCGCGATCGAGGGCATCACCTCGCCGGACGGCAGGGTCCTGGGCAAGATGGGCCACAGCGAGCGCTGGGGGACCGGCCTGTATAAAAACGTTCCCGGCAACTATGATATCCGCCTGTTCGAGGCGGGCGTCCGGTACTTCCGTTGACAGTATCCAGAACGGTCTTAAGGAGGATCCAAGATGGCTGTTTTTCCTTCCGATATTGAAATCGCCCAGGCCTGCGAGATGCGGCCGATCACCGAAATCGCCCGCAGGGCGCATATTGACGAGCGCTACGTGGAACAGTACGGCCGCTGGAAGGCCAAGATCGATCCGGCGCTGCTGAAGGAGACCGACCGCCCGGACGGCAGGCTGGTGCTGGTGACGGCGATCACGCCGACCCCGGCCGGCGAGGGCAAGACCACCACCACCATCGGTCTCGCGGACGGCCTGAAGCGGATCGGCAAGGACGTGACGGTCGCCCTGCGCGAGCCCTCCCTGGGCCCCGTGTTCGGTATCAAGGGCGGCGCCGCCGGCGGCGGGTATGCCCAGGTGGTGCCGATGGAGGACATCAACCTGCATTTTACCGGCGATCTGCACGCTATCGGCGCGGCTAACAATCTTCTTGCCGCTATGATAGATAATCACATCTATCACGGCAACAGCCTTAATATCGACCCCAGACGCATCACGTGGAAGCGCTGCGTGGATATGAATGACCGCCAGCTCCGCTTCGTCGTGGACGGCCTGGGCGGCAGGGTCAACGGCACGCCGCGCGAGGACGGCTTTGACATCACGGTCGCGTCCGAGATCATG
>CACXEB010000494.1 GCA_902766515.1 uncultured Eubacteriales bacterium | reverse complement strand
GTTCAGGCGCTTCTGCGCGTCCTCGGAGATCATCTTATCCGGGCGCACGGTGAAATAAGCGTAAGCCATCCTCGTGGAGCGCCCTACGCGCCCTCGCAGCTGGTAGAGCTGGGAAAGCCCGAAACGGTCGGCGTCGTATACGATCAGCGTGTTCGCGTTCGGCACGTCGAGGCCGTTTTCGATGATCGTCGTGGAGAGCAGCACGTCGTACCGCCCGTCGAAGAAATCGAGCATGATATCTTCGAGCGCGTGCTCCTTCATCTGGCCGTGGGCGACGGCGATGCGCGCGTCCGGCAGCAGCGACTGAAGGCGCGTGCGGAACTCGTCGATGGTCTGCACGCGGTTGTACAGGCAGTAGACCTGCCCGCCACGGTTCATCTCGCGCCGGATCGCGTCGCGGATGACGGCGTCGCTGTAATCGATCACGTAGGTCCTGACCGGATAGCGCTCTTCGGGCGGCGTCTCGAGCAGGCTCATGTCCCTGACCCCGATCATGCCCATGTGCAGGGTACGCGGGATGGGCGTCGCGGACAGCGTCAGCACGTCCACCGAAGTCTTCATCCGCTTGATCGTTTCCTTGTGCCCGACGCCGAAGCGCTGCTCCTCGTCCACGATCAGCAGGCCCAGGTTTTTGAACTGCACTTCCTTGGAAAGCATGCGGTGCGTACCCACCAGGATATCCACCCTGCCCTCCGCCACGGCCTTGATGGTCTCCTTCTGCTGCTTGGGCGTGCGGAAGCGGGACAGCATGTCAACGTGCACCGGCAGGTCGCCCATGCGCTTGACGATGGTCAGGTAATGCTGCTGGACGAGGATGGTCGTCGGCGCGAGGAAGGCGACCTGCTTGCCGTCCATGACCGCCTTGAAGGCGGCGCGCAGCGCGACCTCCGTCTTGCCGTAGCCCACGTCGCCGCAGAGCAGGCGGTCCATGTTCTTCGGCTGCTCCATGTCATGGGTGATGTCGCGCACCGCCTGCTGCTGGTCGGGGGTCAGCTCATAGGGGAACGCATCCTCAAACTGGCGCTGCCACGGCGTGTCCGGTCCGAAGGCGTGGCCCGGGGTCGCCTGGCGCGACGCGTACAGCTTGACCAGGTCGAAGGCCAGCTGCTTGAGCCCGGCCCGGACCTTCTTCGTCTGGCGCTGCCACTCGGAATTGTTCAGCGAGTTGAGGGGCGGCACCTCGTCCGGATTGCCGATGTACTTCTGCACGCGGTCGAACTGGTCGATCGGCACATACAGCTTGTCCTCGCCCCGGTAATCGATCTTCAGGTAGTCGCGGTACTTGCCCTCGGTCTGCACCCGGCTGATGCCGCGGAAGATGCCGATGCCGTACTGCTCGTGGACGACATAGTCGCCTTCCTTCAGGTCGGTGAAGGCCTCCAGCTTCTCGCCGTTCTGGGTGGTTTTCCGCGCGCGGCGGTAGCCCGCGCCGAAGATATCGCTGTCGGAGATCAGGGCGACGCGCTCGTCCGCAATCACCATGCCCCGCGAAAGGGACTGCGTCAGGATGAGCGGCGCGGCGGACGGGTCCGTCCGGTCGTCCTCCACGGGCACCTCCAGCCCGTTTTCCCGGAGCGCCTCCTGCAGGCGCTGGGCGCGGGCCGCGCCGCCGGACAGCAGCCAGACCCGGTAGCCCGCGTCCGTCCAGCGGCGGATATCCTTTTCAAGATCGCGGAACCGCGCCATGTACTGGGACGGCGCGTCCGCCTTCAGCTGGATGGCCTCGTCGGCCTTCAGGCCGCTCATATCGCGCAGGAAGTCCTGCGTCAGCAGCACGGGCAGATCCCGGAACCGCTCCCGGAAGCGGTCCCAGCCATACAGCAGGCCGACCTGCTCCGGCACGGCCTCATAGCGCTCCAGGGCCTGCTTGAGGTCCTCGCCGAAGCCTTCCTGCCGGTCCGTCACGCGCGACCGCAGGCTGTCCGGCTGGTCCAGGAGGATGATCGGATCCGGATACCAGGCCGTCAGCTGGTCCGGGATCTCCCACGCGACGCCCGCCCACTGCTGGGCGTTGGGCAGGATGCCCGTCTCCTCCAGCGTGTCCGCGTCGGCCAGCAGCCGGCCGAGGCCCGTCCGGCTGGCCATGCGCTGCGTGCCGTCCAGGTCCGCCAGGCCGCTGAGCAGCACGTCCTGCGGCAGGCGCTGGATCTGCGCCCGCGTCCACGCGCGGATGCGCTCCGCGACGGCGGCCTGTTCCCCCTCCGGCACGAAGACCAGCGCCGCGGGCGGCAGCGTGACCTGGCTCAGGCGGTCGATGCTGCGCTGCGTCAGGCAGTCAAAGGTGCGGATGGAGTCGATCACCGTGTCGAAGAACTCGATGCGGACGGCGTACTGCGCGTCCGGGGCGTAGACATCCACGATTTCCCCGCGCCGCGCGAACTGGCCCCGGCCCTCCACCATGGGGACCTGCTCATACCCGGCGGCCACCAGCTGCCGGAGCAGGTCCTCGCGGGACAGGGTCATGTCCGTCATCAGGCGGACGGTATGGCGGCGCACGGCCTCCCGGTCCGGCAGGGCGGTCATCAGCGCCTCCGCCGTCGTCACCGTGACGCCGTCACTCCCACGCAGGAGGGTTTCCAGCCGGTCGTACTGGGTTTCACGGCTCGACGTCCCGGAGACGAATTCCGGCATGTCCGGCTGCAGCAGGCACGGGGTCGTGCCGAGCAGCTGGGCCGCGTCCTCCGCCATGCGCGAAGCGGACGCCTCGTTGGCCGCGACGACCAGGACCGGCCGGTTGAACTGCCGGTGCAGCCAGCACGCCGCAAAGACCCGCGCGCCCTCGCACAGGTCATAGACCGCCGCCGTCCTGCGCGCGGCCACCGCCGATCGGAGGCGTTGGAACGCCTCGCTGTTTCCGGTCCGGAGCAACAATTGATTCAGCATGTCTTATTTCCTGTTGTATTCGTTCATCGCGCGGTCGATGCCGTGCTCCGCCCAACACAGGGCGGCGTCCGCCGCCGTCTGGTAAGCGTTGAAAGCGGTCTCCCGCGCTTCCTGGGTATTGAAATGGCCCAGCACGTAGTCCGCCAGGTCCCACTCGGGCGGCGGCGCGCCCATACCGATGCGGACGCGGGGGAAGTCGCCCGAGCCCGTGTACTGGACGATGCTCCGCAGGCCGTTGTGCGTCCCCGGACCGCCCTTGGCGCGGACGCGGACGCGGCCGAACGGCAGGTCGATGTCGTCCACGATCAGGAGCATCTGCGCCGGGACCAGCTTGAACCAGTTGAGGGCTTCGATGACCGTCTGCCCGCTCAGGTTCATGAAGGTCTGCGGCTTGATGAGGACGAGGCGTTCCCCGTTGACCTGCCCCTCCCCGATGACCGCGTGGCACTTGAGCTTCCGGATGGGGATATCCAGGCGGCCGCTCAGGAGATCCACCGTATCAAAACCGGCGTTGTGCCGGGTGTGCGCGTACTGATCGCCCGGATTGCCCAGGCCGACGATCGCCAGCATATGCAAGAACCCCTTTCCATCACAAAAAGGCTGCAAATCGCTTTGCAGCCCTTTCAGTATACACCAGATGGTGCCCGGGAATCAAGTTCCAAAGAAGGCGTTCTCGCCCTGCCGGTTGATGACCACCCACGTGCCGTCGGGATTCCGCACATCGCAGGTACCGTCCGCCTTGAAGGCGTTGACCTCGCTGTAGCGGCACGGGATCACGAGGGTATTGGTCCGGTCGATGAAGCCCCACAGGCCGTTCTCCTGCACGGCGGCCAGCCCCTGCGAGAAGTCCCTGACCGCTTCCCAGCGCACCTCGCCCACCGTCTGGCCCTGCTCGTTGATGAAGCCGTAGCGGGTGACGTACGAGCTGTAGTAGCCGCTGCTTACCTTGACCTGCTCGCTGACCATCGCCAGGCCGTCAGCGAATGCCCCGATGCTGAACCATTTGACCTGGCCCAGGACCCGGCCCTGTTCATTGATATACCCCCAGTACCCGTCGGCGTTCTGCACTTTCATCCGGCCGTTGGTAAAGGTAGGAGCGGAGATCTTGAAGAACGATGTCCTCCAGTAATAATCATATGTATTGGATGACCACTTCAAATTCTCAGACGCGCCCATGGTCTGCCACTGTGTGTCGGTTATCTTCTTTCCCTGTGCATCCATGATACCGTAAAGCACACGCTCATAATAATCGCCCCAGGAATCCGGCTTCGAGTTCAGTTTTGCGACAGTGCACCGGCCATTCCGGTCAAAGTCCGTGATCAGGAGATATTCGCAGGGGACCACTTCGTTGCCGTTCATGTCGATATAGCCGTTCTTATCATTGGCATTCAGATCGTAATTTCGTCTTCCCCCGCTGATAAACACTTTCGCCAACCCTTGCTTTGCGTACTGGCTGGTCCGGTCGTAGGTGATGCTGGTGTACTTGACGGGAGTGATCACGTTGGTGTTCAGGTTGGCGATGCCCCAGAGATCATGGAACTCATAGATCAGGATGCCCTCCGCGAGCTGCTGCGTCTTGCCGGCGCGGCTCAGGTTGCCGACGATCTCCGCCTTCTTGGCGCTGTCCCGGTAATCGCCGAGCGCCTGGAAGGCCTGGTAGGCCTGCGTCAGCCGGCCCGCCAGCGCGTCCTTCAGCGCAGCCTCGTACTTAAGGCCGGTCCGGGCGTTCTCCAGCTGCTGGGCGCTGTCCTGGTAGCTACCCAGCGCCGTGAACCGCGTGATCGCTTCCTGGTAGCGGCCCTCCGAAAGCGCCGCCATCGCCAGGCTGTAGTCCCGGGCCCGGATGGCTTCCTCCACGGCGGCGGCCTTTTCCCGGCTGTCGCTGTATGCGCCCAGCGCCTGATAGATCGCCAG
>CACXEB010000493.1 GCA_902766515.1 uncultured Eubacteriales bacterium | reverse complement strand
GCCCTGCTGGATGACGAATGGCTCAGGTACTTTGAAAAGTACCGGCCCGGCGCGATCTGCGTGACGCTTTACGGCGACAGCGAGGACGCCTATGAACGGGTGACGGGTCAGCGGGCGTTTGAAAGGGTGCTCAGCCATATCCGGGCGATCCGGGAGGCGGGGCTTCCGCTGGAAATCTCCGTGACGCCCAACCGGCGCCTGGGCGAGGACGTGTTCGGCACGATCCGCCTGGCCAAAGAACTCTCATCTGCTGTCCGTGTCAACTCGGGGCTGACGAAGCCGCGGCAGGAAACGGGCAGGGCGGACCAGGTCACAGACCTGGACGACGACGACTACATCCGGATTTTCCGGTATCAGAACGAGCTCGACGGCATCGTCTGTACGGAGTATCCTGAGGAAAAACTGCCGAAAGCAGGCGGCCCCAACCATGAGGGCGAAGTACGGGGCCTGCTCTGCGGAGGCGGCCGATCCAGTTTCTCCATCGACTGGAGAGGCGTCATGAGTCCCTGCAACGAGCTGGAGATGATCCGGGCGTATCCGCTGCGGGACGGCTTCGAACCGGCCTGGCGGCAGGTGCACGAGGCCGCGTTGCAATGGCCGCGGGCCATCGAATGCGATGGATGCGCCTACGCGTCCCTGTGCGCTCGGTGCGCAGGCAGGCTCAGGCAATTTGCAATACCGGGAACGCGCTCCCTCAGGCTGTGCGAGCGGACAAAACGCTTCGTCCGGCAGGGGGTGTACAGTGTGCCCGAGTGTGAATAAGGAGGTAGATTCCCTTGAAAGAAACGTATGAAGCGCCGAAGGTTGAGAAGATCGAGATCGACAGCAGCGACGTCATCCTGACGTCCTCGGGCAACGCGAAGAACCCGGGCAATCACCCGAACTGCACCGTGATGCCCAACGGCAAGCCGATTCCGCCAAACGCGACCCAAAACCGCTGCTGACAGGCATGAAGGCAAAAGACGGTTTCGTCCTGCGGAAGACGGTGGGGGAGTACATGCTGATGCCCACCGGGGAAAACACGGGCGGATGCATGCTGCTGAACCGCGTGTCCGCCTTCATCTGGGAACGGCTGCGGCAGGCGCCTGCGTCGCGCGGTGAACTGCTGGCAGCCGTCCTGGACAGGTATGCCGTGGACGAGGCGACGGCCGCCGCTGACCTGGACGCGCTGCTCGCGCGGTTCGATCAGCTGGGAATGCTGGAAAACGAGTAATCGACCCTCAAAAAGAACTGGGCAGCGGCAGCGTTGCACAGTTCTTTTTTCAAAGGAGCAGGTATGTCCAAGATGTTTCGGATCACGCTGGCGGGGCTGCTGATTGAGGTCTGCCCGGTATACGACTATGTCTCCGAGTATTGCGCGGACTATCGATCGGCGGATATGAAAACCATTCCGGACATCGCGGTCGTCATCCATCAAGAGGATATTGACCGCGAGGCGGCCCAGGCGGACCCGATATACCGGGAGAAGGGCATCAGGCCCTTTCCGGAGGTGCTGGAAGTCACGGCGGTGTACCGCAAAATTGCTGAGGCCATGCTGATGTACGGCACGCTGACCATGCACGGCGTCATCGTCGCCACGGCGGGACAGGGCTATATGATCACCGCCCCGAGCGGCGTCGGCAAGACGACCCGCGGCCGGCTGTGGTGCGAGCATATCCCGGGGTCGGAAATCGTGAACGGGGACAAGCCCCTCATCCAGTTGAAGGACGAAGGGACCTTTGCCTGCGGCACCCCCTGGTGCGGCAAGGAGCGGATCAATTCCAACAAAATCGTGCCGCTGCGCGCCATCCTTCTGCTGGAGCGCATGGACGGGAAGAACGCCCTGGTCCGGCCGAACGCGGCGGACGCCTATCTCTACCTGATGCGGCAGACCTACCTGCCGGCGGACGCCGCTTTGCGGCGCAGGGGGCTTGACCTGCTGAAAAGCCTGACGGAACGGGTGCCCGTCTACCGTTTTCTCAGCGAACCGACCGCGGCGTCGGTCCGGATGGCCTGGGAGACCCTCCGGGCCTCGGAAACCGTATGACGGAAGCGGCGAAAGCGGTCATGGACCGCGTACTGGTGCTGGTCCGCTTGTCCCTTTGGGGCGGTGATCCGGCGGGGCTGTCCGTGGATGAAGCCGTGTACGCGGAGCTGAAGCGGCATACGATCCTGGCGCTGCCGGCCGGCCTGATGGGCAGGCTGGCCATGCCGGACGACCTGCGCCGCGCGTGGAAGCTGGCCATGATGCAGCAGGTCGCCTTCTATGTGCAGTGCCAGCGCGCGCAGGCGGAGCTGCCGGTCACGGCGCCGTACGCCCTCCTGAAGGGTTCGGAGGCGGCCCGGTACTATCCGGACGCGAAGCTGCGGGCGATGGGCGATATCGATATCATGCCCCGCCGGGAGGACTTTGCGGCCGTCTGCGATATGCTGCTGAATGGCGGGTACATGGAGGTCCCCGACGACGACGCCGATCACGCCACCGGCCGGCACAGGCAGTTCAGGAAGGGCCAGGTATTCGTCGAAGTGCACGCCTATTACGCGCATACCAACGACCTGAAAAAAGCGGAGGTCATCGACGGCCTGATCCTCAGCCGCATGCGGCCGGACCATACGCTGCCGGACGAGGTCAACGGCATCGTCCTGCTCGATCATATCAACCACCATATGGAGTCGGGCCTGGGCCTGCGCCAGGTGATCGACTGGATGATGTTCGCGGACCGGCGCCTGTCGGACGCGCAATGGCCGGCCTTCCGGGACCTGGCGAGGCAGACCGGCCATGATCGGCTGGCCGTCGCGGTCACCCGGATGTGCGAAATCTACCTGGGCCTGCCGAAGCGGGCCTGGACGGCGGGGGCGGACCCCGCCCTGTGCGAACGCCTGATGGCCTATGTGATGGACAGCGGCAATTTCGGCCGGCGGACGGAAACCGACAGCTGGACCAGCGTGGACTTCCTGTCCAACCTGCGCAGCCTGAAGGGGACGGTCGCCGTCCTGCAGCGCCGGGGCCTCGAAAACTGGCCGGCGGCGCGGCGACACCGGCTGCTGCGCCCGTTTGCCTGGATCTACCAGGCGGGGCGCTATCTCCGCAAGGGCCTGGGGCGCGATCATTCCATCGCACGCTTCCGGTCGGAATACGAGGACAGCCGGCGCTGGAACGACCTGTGCGAGGCGCTGGGCGTTCCCCGGGCGTCCAGCGGGCTGGTCCGGTACCGGAACGGGAAATATGTCCGGGAAAAGCGGACAGACTGACAGACAAGGAGAAACGGATGAAACTGAAGGAAGATTTTCTGGTTCAGACGATCGATGACACGCAATACCTGGTGCCCGTGGGCGACGGATCGTTTTCCGGCGTTGTCCGCGGCAACCGGACCGCGGCGTTCATCGTGGACCTGCTGAAGGAAGAGACGACGGAAGCCGCGATCATCGACGCCATGTGCGGCCAGTATGACGCGCCCCGCGAGACGATCGCGGCCGACGTGACGGCCATCCTGAACACGCTGCGCGGCGTTGGCGCGCTTGAGGAATGAACGAGCAGCTGTCGAAACTGAAAACCATCTTCAGAAGCCCGGGGCTGGCCCTGATCTGGCGCTGGACCGCTGCGGTCCGCGGATCGATCGCGGCGCTCAGCGTCATGGCGGTGGTCAACACCCTGGTTGCCCTGGGCTTTACCATGGCGACGAAGGAGATGGTGGACAGCGCGACCTCTTCGGACATCTCGGCGCTGTGGACCTGGGGCGCGGTCCTGGTGGGCTTGATCGTGGTCATGCGAATCATATCGCTGGCCAGCGCGTACCTCCACACCAGGGCGTCCATCGCGCTGCAGAAGCACATGCAGGGCATGGTCACCGCGTCGATCCTGGGCAAGGAATACGCGCCGCTGAAGGGCTACCACAGCGGCGAGCTGGTCAACCGCGTGTTTTCGGATGTCAACGTCGTCAAAAACGGCGTCATGGACCTGCTGCCCTCGGTCCTGAGGCTGGCGGTGTCCTTCATCGGCGCAGCGGTGATCCTGATCAGCATGGACTGGCGCTTTGTGCCGGCGATGATGCTCGGTGCGCTGATCGGCGCGGTGCTGACCCTCGTCTTCCGCGGGCCGATGAAGCGCCGCCACAAGCGGATGCAGGAGGCGGAGGACGCGCTGCACGCCAGCACCCAGGAGACGCTGGAAAACATCCGGGTGGTCAAGGCCAGCGGGTCGGAGGAGCGGGCGCTCAGCCAGATGCAGACGAACCGCGAGCACCTGGCGGAGGAGCAGATGCACAACGGCCTGCTGTCCATTGCAATGAACCAGGGCATGGCGGGCATGTTCGACGTGACGTGGCTGGTCTGCCACCTGTGGGGCTGCGTCAAGATCTTCCAGGGCACCTTCACCTACGGCGCGCTGACGGCGATGGTCCAGCTGGTGGGCCGCATCCAGGCGCCCATCTCCAGCGCGGTCAGCCTGATCAGCCAGACCTACGGCGTCGTGGCGTCGGCGGAACGGCTGCAGGAGGTCATCGGCCTGCCGGACGAGCAGCCCGGCGAGCGGCTGGACACGTTTGACGAGATCCGGCTGGAGGAGGTCGCCTTCCGTTACGACGACGGTACGGACGAGGTGCTGGAGGGCGTGAACGCCGTGATCCGGAAGGGCGATTTCGTCGCGCTGACCGGCATCTCCGGCGGCGGCAAGACCAGCCTGTTCCAGCTGCTGCTGGGCATCTACAAGCCCACGGCAGGCAGCGTCCTCTTTGTACAGGGGGATCGCGCGGCGCCGGCCGGACGCGGGACGCGCGGCCTGTTCGCCTATGTGCCCCAGGGCACTACGCTGTTCTCCGGCACGCTCCGGGACAACCTGACCATGTTTACCGATCACGCTTCGGAGGAGGATATCGCCGAAGCGGTTCGGGCGGCCTGCATCGAAGACCTGGTGGAAGACATCGGTCTGACGGCGGTCCTGGGCGAGCGGGGCGTTGGCCTGTCGGAGGGCCAGGCGCAGCGCGTGGCGCTGGCCCGGGCGCTGCTCAGCGGCGCGCCCATCCTGCTGCTGGACGAATCCACCAGCGCGCTGGATGAAGAGACCGAGGCGAAGGTGCTCAGCAACATCTCCGCCATGCGCAGCAAGACCGTCATCATCGTCACCCACCGCCGCGCCGCGCTGGAAAT
>CACXEB010000492.1 GCA_902766515.1 uncultured Eubacteriales bacterium | reverse complement strand
TTTGCCATATGGACCATGTTGTAGGCCGTGATCGCCATGCCGGCGATCCGGGGATCCATGCCGTTGTGGTAGTGGTTCGCCAGCCGTCCGCAGACCCGGCGGTTGATTTCCTGCAGGATCATGTAGATGCGCGGCAGCAGCTTGCGGACCATTTCCTCCGGCCAGCGCTCAAGCGCCTCGGACATGACCGTATGGTTGGTATACGCAACCGTGCGCTGCACGATCGCACTCGCTTCGTCCCAGCCCAGGCCTTCCTGGTCGATCAGCAGGCGCATGAGCTCCGGGATCGCCAGACCGGGGTGCGTATCGTTGATCTGGATGGTGACCTTCTCCGGGAACAGCTGGAAATTGCAGCCGAAGCGGCGCTTGAAGTCCTTGAGGGCATACTGCAGCGTCGCCGATGTGAAGAAGTAGTGTTGCTTGAGCCGCAGCTCCTTGCCTTCATAGTGGTTGTCTTCCGGATAGAGGACCTTCGAAATCACCGTCGCGAGTTCCTCTTCCTGCATCGCCCTCACGTAATTGCCGGAGTTGAAATCGTGCAGGTCCATGGTGTGCGCTGATTTGGCGCGCCACATGCGCAGGGTGTTTACGGTGGTGGTATCATAGCCGGCGACCGGCATATCATACGGGACCGCCTGAACGGTGTTATAGTCATGCTCCACGAAGGTCAGGCGTCCGTCTACCTGCTTTTCTTCGAGCCAGCCGCCATAATGGACTTCACAGATGTCCTCCATGGCCGCGACTTCCCAGACGTTGCCATTCTCAAGCCAGTCGTCCGGCAGTTCCACCTGCTGGCCGTTCAGCAGCTTCTGCCTGAACAGGCCGTATTCGTAGCGGATCGTGCAGCCCATCGCCGGGATATTCAGCGACGACAGGGAATCCATAAAGCACGCCGCCAGGCGGCCGAGGCCGCCGTTGCCCAGACCGGGTTCAGGCTCTTCGCGGATCACCTTTCGCCAGTCGATGCCCAGCTCGTTCATGGCGGCCATATAGGCGTCGGTGGAACAGAGGTTCAGCGCGTTGCACAGCAGGCTCCTGCCGGTCAGGAACTCCACGGACAGGTAGTAAAGCCGCTTGCCGCGGTAGGTCTTGTCCTTCTGGCGGTACTCGGACCACTTCTGCATGATCTGGTCACGCACGGTGGATGCGATGGCGTGATAAATCTGGTGTTCTGTCGCGTCCTCCAGGGTCCTGCCGTTATAGCGCTGAAGCTTGCCCAGGATGGACTCCTTGATCGATTCCTTGTCGAATTTCGTGGTTGGCACGCGGGTGTATCCTCCTTGTCGGTTTTGAGTGACGACTGACACCGCATCTATATGAATGAAACCACTGATTTTGCTGCCAGCGTTTCCAAACGTAAAAGGGCAATCTCGCCGTCTGCAGGCATGTCCAAAAACACGGCTTGGCGTGTTTCGGCAGCTATTATAGCAACAAACTGCCAAAAAGGCAAGAATTTCCGTGATAAAAGAAAAACCCCGCGGGCGTTTTCCCACGGGGTGGTGCTGTTGATTATCCCTTGGCCTGAATACGCGCGAGCGCGCGCTTCAGCTTGGCTTCCACGATCGCATAGTTCCGGTCATCCGCTGCCATGGTCTTGAGCCGCTCAGCGGCTGCATCATGCGCGCGTTTTGCGCGCTCCAGGTCGATCTCATCCGCCCACTCGAAGGTCGTGGCCATCAGGCGGACATGATTGTCACTGACGCTGAGCATGCCGCCCGCGCAGGCGGCGGAACGGCTGCCCTCGGCGGTCACCACCATGGCCTGTCCCGGCACCAGCGGCGCGGCGTAGTCAATGTGGTGCGCAAGGATACAGACATCGCCGGTCAGGGTGCGGACGATCAGCTTTTCGGCCTCACCGCTGTAGACCAGCCGATCCGGGGTCACAATCTGCAAGGTAAACGCAGCCATCAGCTTTCACCCTTTTTTGCTTTTTCGACCGCTTCATCAATGGTACCGACAAACAGGAAAGCGCTTTCGGGCAGGTCATCGTGCTTGCCTTCGATGATTTCCCGGAAGCCGCGGATGGTCTCCTTCAGGGGCACGTATTTGCCCTGCATGCCCGTGAACTGTTCCGCGACGGAGAACGGCTGGCTCAGGAAGCGCTGCACCTTGCGGGCGCGGGCCACGATCATCTTGTCCTCGTCGCTCAGCTCGTCCATGCCCATGATGGCGATGATGTCCTGCAGCTCCTTGTAACGCTGCAGGATGCTCTGCACCGAGCGGGCCACCTGGTAATGCTCCTGGCCGACGATCTCCGGGCTCAGGATGCGGCTCGTCGAATCAAGCGGGTCTACCGCAGGATAGATGCCCAGGGAGGAAATCGCGCGGCTCAGAACCGTCGTCGCGTCCAGGTGCGCGAAGGTCGTTGCCGGCGCGGGGTCCGTCAGGTCGTCTGCGGGGACGTATACCGCCTGCACGGACGTGATGGAACCGTTGCGCGTGGACGTGATGCGCTCCTGCAGGGCGCCCATTTCCGTCGCCAGCGTGGGCTGGTAGCCGACCGCGCTGGGCATGCGGCCCAGCAGCGCCGATACCTCGGAGCCCGCCTGGGTAAAGCGGAAGATGTTGTCAATGAACAGCAGCACGTCCTGGTTTTCCCGGTCGCGGAAGTACTCCGCCATGGTCAGGCCGGACAGGCCGACGCGCATACGGGCTCCCGGCGGCTCGTTCATCTGG
>CACXEB010000491.1 GCA_902766515.1 uncultured Eubacteriales bacterium | reverse complement strand
TCGACCCACTTGGCGAACATCGTGCAGAAGATGGTTTCGCTGGTGGGGCGCACCGCCAGCCGCTCCTGCAGCTTCTCGGTGCCGCCCTGGGTGACCCATGCGACTTCGGGCGCGAAGCCCTCCACGTGATCGGCTTCCTTCAGCAGCAGGCTTTCGGGGATCAGCATCGGCATGGAGACGTTCTCATGCCCGGTCTCCTTGAAGCGGCGGTCCAGGCCGTCGCGGATCAGCTCCCAGATCCGGTTGCCGTAGGGCTTCATGGCCATGCAGCCGCGGACGGGGGTATAGTCCATCAGGTCCGCCATGGTGACGACGTCCGTGTACCATTGCGAAAAGTCCTTGTCGCGGGGGGTAATGTGGGTCACAAATTCCTGTTTCTTGTCAGCCATGGTGATCACTCCTGTCTTTCGTTGATATGGCGCAGGGCCTGTCCGATATCGGCGATCAGGTCCCGGGAATCCTCAAGGCCGCAGCTCATGCGGACCAGTCCGGCGGGGATGCCGGCGGCGTTCAGCTGTTCCTCGGTCATTTGGCGGTGGGTGGTGCTGGCGGGGTTCAGGCAGCAGGTGCGGGCGTCGGCGACGTGCGTCTCGATCGCCGCCAGCCTGAGCGCGTTCATGAAGGCTTCCGCCGCGGCGCGGCCGCCCTTCAGCTCAAAGCTGACGACGCCGCAGGATCCGTTGGGCAGGTATTTCAGCGCCCGCGCGTGGTACGGATCGGATGGCAGCCCGCAGTAGTGGACGCGGGTGACTTCCGGCTGGGCCTGCAGGTATTCGGCCACCGCCTGGCCGTTGTCGCAGTGACGGCGCATCCGCACGTGCAGGCTCTCCAGCCCCAGGTTCAGGTAGAAGGCGTGCTGCGGCGACTGGATGGCGCCGAAATCCCGCATCAGCTGAGCGGTGCATTTGGTGATAAACGCGCCGCCCATGCCGAACTTCTCGGCGTAGGTGATGCCGTGATAGCTGTCGTCCGGCTCGCACAGGCCGGGGAACTTTTCTTTATGGGCCATCCAGTCAAAGCGTCCGCCGTCCACGATGGCGCCGCCGACCGCCGCGCCGTGGCCGTCCATGTACTTGGTCGTGGAATGGGTGACGATGTCCGCGCCCCATTCGATCGGGCGGCAGTTGACGGGCGTGGCGAAGGTGTTGTCCACGATCAGCGGGACGCCGTGCGCGTGGGCCGCGCGGGCAAACTGCTCAATGTCCAGCACGGTCAGCGCCGGATTGGCGATCGTTTCACCGAAGACGGCCTTCGTATTGGGCCGGAAAGCCGCGTCAAGCTCCTCGTCGGTGCAGTCGGGGGAGACGAAGGTCGTCTCGATGCCCATGCGGGCCATGGTGACGCTGATCAGGTTGAAGGTCCCGCCGTAAATGCTGGAGGACGCCACAATGTGGTCCCCGCATCCCGCCAGGTTGAACAGCGCGAAGAAGTTGGCCGCCTGTCCCGAGGACGTCAGCATGGCCGCCGTGCCGCCTTCCAGGTCGCGGATCTTGGCGGCGACGTAATCGTTGGTCGGGTTCTGCAGCCGGGTATAGAAATATCCGGGCGCCTCCAGGTCAAACAGCTTGCCCATGGCTTCGCCGGTGTCATACTTGAAGGTCGTGGACTGTACGATCGGGATCTGCCGCGGCTCGCCGCTGCCGGGGGTATAGCCCGCCTGGACGCAGCGCGTGTCCAAATGGTATTCGCGCATGATGCACCTCCTCAAAAATCACGCCCGCCGGCGCGTTTCAGTCAAAAGCGGGTTTTGCCTGAAAACCACTGTATATTATCACAGCAGGGCCCATAAAGTCAAACATTCAGGGCAGCTGATCCGCTTCATATGAAAAATGTTTCCGGAAGACGGGAGTCCCTGTGTCCGCAGGCGATTGACAGCAGGGTCCCGCTGTGCTAAGATACGTCTGTCGGCACAAGCCGATGCGGTGCCCGCAGAAGCGGGCACAGATTCGGAACGGTATTGAACGATCAGACGATCTCCGGCAATCGCATGGCATGAAGGAACGCCGGCGGCGGTTACAAGGCGCCGATGGCCCGCATAAGGGGGCTGTCGCGCCTTCTGTTTTTGGCGGGCGCGGGGGATCCATCAAAAAGGAGTGTGCTGACATGAAACGGATGAAAATAACACTGAGCCTGATCCTGGCGCTTGCGCTGCTCTCCGGCCTGACCGCTTCGGCGGCGACGTTTACGGACGCGCATGGCAATGCGATCGAGCTGGACGAGACCCTGGAAGCGTGGACCGAAGCGGCGCTTTACGGCGCGGACGACGCTGCCCGCCGGGGCGAAACCAACCTGGGCGACCTGTGGACGGACGCGCTGCGGTGGTTCGCGGTCTCCGGGGCGATCGACGCGTACTTTGACGAGGATGACGTGACGGCGGGCAACGCGTCCATTGAAGTGGACGCGGACCATGTGGTGGCCCTCTGGAACGGCGGCAACCTGCGGGCGGATGTGCCGGCGGGCACCTTCGGGGCGGAACAGCTGGCCGAGGTACTGCCCTATCCCAACAAGGTGGCGGTGGTCTACATGACGGGCGCGCAATTGCTGGAGGCGCTGGAGGCCGCTTCGCAGGCGTTGCCGTACGCCGACGATACCGCCGCCGCCTGCGCTTCCTTCATGCAGGCAGCCGGCATTCAGTATA
>CACXEB010000490.1 GCA_902766515.1 uncultured Eubacteriales bacterium | reverse complement strand
TCCCGGGCGGCAAATCTGCAAGGTAGAAATCGCTGACGCGATTTCATCCTCGCACCGTACATGCCGCTGCTGCGGATTACCGCAGAGGGTGTGCCCCCTCTGCACTCCCCTCCGCACGGTATCTGCTCCACTCCCATCCCAGCGCCTACGGTTCGGCCTCCGGCCTCATCCGCCGAATCAATCGGCGGACGCTGGGATTCCGTTTCGCAGTTACCCCATCATACGCCTCTCACGGCTTTTCTTTTTCCTACTTTGACATACCCGTGGACAGTAACAAGTGGCCCAAAAGATCATCCGGCAGTATTTGAAACCCCGTTGAAATCCCTGCCCGGTCTGTTATATAATGGCAGGCGTATTGAATGTCCTGCACTTTGATCAGATATCCAGAACGAGGAGGCAGCTTATGTCCTACACAGAAGCATTCCGCCAGGCGGAACTGGCACGGATCGACCGGCGCGTCGCGGAGGGGCCTTATGACGCCGACTGGGACAGCCTGAGCCGGTGGCAGGCGCCCCAATGGTACCGTGACGCCAAGTTTGGCATCTTCACCCATTGGGGGATCTATACCGTCCCAGAGCACGACAACGAATGGTATTCCCGCAACATGTACATTGAGGGATCGGAAGCGTACCGCCACCACCGGGAGACCTACGGTCCGCAGAAGGATTTCGGATATAAGGACCTGATCCCGCTTTTCACCGCGCCGCGCTTTGATCCCGCGGAATGGATCGATGCCTTCCGGGACGCCGGCGCGCGGTACTATGTGCCGGTCGCGGAGCACCATGACGGCTTCCAGATGTACGACAGCGCGCTGTCCGATTTCAATGCCGCAAAAATGGGCCCCCGGCGGAACGTGCTGAGCGAGCTGCACCGCGCCGCGCAGGATGCCGGCATCATCCCCTGCGCCTCCTCCCACCGGGCGGAGCACTGGTGGTTCATGAGCCATGGACGCGAATTTGAATCCGACGTCCGCGATCCGATGCGGCAGGGGGACTTCTACTGGCCCGCCATGCCGGAGCGCGGCGCGTGGGAGCTGGACAGCGAACCCGCGCCCAATGCCGAATACCTGGACGACTGGCTGCTCCGGACAGTCGAGCTGATCGACCGGTACCAGCCGCGGCTGCTGTACTTTGACTGGTGGATCCAGCATGACGCGTTCCGCCCGTGGCTTAAGCGGCTGGCGGCCTATTACTATAACACGGCTGCCCGGGAGGGCTATGAGCCGGTCATCGCATACAAGCACGATGCTTTTGTTTTCGGTTCCGCGCTGCCGGATGTGGAGCGCGGCCAGCTGGCCGACATCCAGGCGGATCCCTGGCAGACGGACACGGCCTGCGCGCTCAATTCCTGGTGCTATACAAAGGGCAATCAATACCGCGACGCACCGGGCATTGTGTGCGACCTGATCGACATCGTCAGCAAAAATGGCAACCTGCTGCTGAACATCGGCCCGCGCGCCGACGGACGGATCGGCGATGAAGAGCGGGACATCCTCCGCCGGATCGGCGCTTTCCTGCGCGTCAACGGCGAAGCCGTGTACGGCACCCGTCCATGGCGTGTTTACGGGGAAGGACCGACGAAGGTCAAAGGCGGGTTTTTCACCGACGGCGAAAAGAAAGCCTTTACGTCCGGCGATTTCCGGTTCACAAGAAAAGGCGCGGCGATCTACATCACCGCGCTCAAACCCTCCGACGACGGCGGGTATTGCGTCCGCACCTTCCGCTCGGCCAAAGAGCCGGCGTTTGACACCCTGTATCATCCGATCCAGCGCGTCACCCGGCTGGACGGCGCGCCCGTCCAGTGGACCCGCACCGAAGCCGGCCTCCTCCTGAAAACCGCGCCCGGCGGCGACATGCCCGTCGTTTTCAAAGCCATACAGGCCTGACAGCCGCTACTCCGCTTCCGTGAAATCCAGGTATGCCCGGAAGGACATCTTCCGTCCCCACGCGTCATAGCCATACACCAGGAACCCGATCCCCTTCGCGTCGGAAACCGCTCTGCAGCCTTCCGATTTCCAGGCATTGCCGCTTTCGGCGGTCCAGAGCGTCTTCCCGTTGGTCCAGGTATGGTTGTATCCGACGTCCGTATAGAAGAAAAAATCATCGACCCGGTCCAGCCGGAAGTCCCTTCCGGTCACCTCATCGATGACCAGCATATATTCCCACAACGGAAAAGGCTGGACGAGCGTATTGACGCTGAGGGACGGGGTCAGCGTGATGTAAGGCTCGCCGTCATACCGGGGATTCCCGCCCCGGAACCATTCGCGTGTGAACAGGGCAGGCTCCTCCAGCAGCAGGTCCGAAGCCCTGACGGGAGGCGCAGCCGCAGCATGCCGCAGGGCGGGCAGGGCGAACAGCAAAAAGCAGACAACAGCCGCCAGAAAGACCGCGCAGACAGCCGGGATCAGCCATCGCCGCACCTTTTGGGGTGCTGGCTCCTGCTGCGCTTCGGCATCCGGCGGTTCCGCCGCGGCGTCAGCCTGAACGACGGGCGCTTCGGGAGCCGCCGGTGCTTCCGCCGGGGCAGGCGCTTCCGCCGCGTCAGTCATATACGCGGCGTTGATGAAATCATAATGAAGCGTCCTTGACAAAAGCTCAATATGGTCCGTGTCCGGCAGGGTGCGCCCGCGCTCCCAGGAAGAGATCGTGGCGCGCGCCACATGGACGGCGGCAGCAAGCTCCTCCTGGGTCAGGCCCGCGCTTTTCCGGACCGTTGAAAGCTGTTCGGCAAATGTCGTCATCCCGTCAGCCCCTCCCGGTATTATTCTCGAGGCGCGTTTGTAAAATCGATATACGTCCGGAAGGACATTTTATTGCCCGCTTCGTCATGGCCGCAGATGAGATAACCGTTGACCAGGATATCCTGGACCGGCATGCCGCCGCCGTACTCCCAGGTTTCCTCGTGTTCGTCCTTCCAGATATCCGCCGCGGGATAGACGTCCATATGGTACTCGTCCTCCGCCCAGAAGACATACTCACTCACATAATCCAGCGTAAAGCGCCTGCCGGCTGCCTCGCTGAAGCCCACGGTATAAAACCAGAAAGGACCCGAGAAATTCTCGGTATCGACCCTGACGGCGGTGGTGATATCCAGCCAGGGCTCTCCCTCCGCGCGGGTATTGCCCTCCTTGAACCAGCTGATCGTGAACGCTTCCGGCTCCTTCAGGATGAGATCCGCCGGGTCCATCCGGACGGCGGGCGGCAGCTTGGCCATTTTCGCGTTGTGCCGGACAGCGGGCAGGATCCACAGCCAGATGCTGGCCACCAGCACGGCGACGATAGCGCAGGCACCGGCGATCAGCCACTTTTTTCGCCCCGAAAGCGCGCTTTTACGGGCTGGGGACCCGTCTGCGGATGCAGGTGCGCCTGAACCGGAAGCATCGTCCCCCGCGTCAGTCGCCAGTTCAAACCGGGCGTTCAGCGCCTGTGACAGTTTGCGCATGGACACGATATCCGGCTGCAAACCCGTTCCGCGCCCTGATGCCGTTTTTATCTGTTGACTTATTGATCACAACCGTATATAATTCAATCGCATTCCGAATAATGAAAGGAGTTTTTCAAGTATGTACGGAAGCAATTGGGACTTTAACAATCTGGACAAAGGTGCTGCGGGATTGCTGGCAGGCATGGGCACAGGCGCGATCGTCGTTTCGTTGGCGATTACCGTTTTCAGCTTCATCTGCCTGTGGAAGATCTTTGAAAAGGCTGGCGAAGCCGGATGGAAGTGCCTGATCCCGATCTACAATGTATATGTTTTCCTGAAGATTTGCTGGGAAGCCAAATACTTCATCTATCTGATCCTGGCAATCCTCGCCGCGATTATCCTGACTGCCGTTGGCGCGGCCAATAATTCAGGCGCACTCGCCGGCATCGGCGGTTTCCTGATTGTGATCCTGTATATCGCCATCTTTGTGGTGGATATTATCGCGATGATCAAGCTGGCCAAGCGGTTTGGCAAAAGCGGTGCCTTCGCGGTCGGCCTGATTTTTCTGAACACCGTTTTCCTGGCGATCCTGGCCTTCGACAGCAGCGACTACGATCGGTCCAGGGCTTAACGCTAAGAGCATCGACCGTTATCGGATAACAGTCATCATCCACCGGCCCCGCCGGTGGATTTTCATATTGATCGATATATAAAAGAAACCCCTGCCCAATACTGAGCAGGG
>CACXEB010000489.1 GCA_902766515.1 uncultured Eubacteriales bacterium | reverse complement strand
TGCTGCGGATTGTACGCGAGGGTGTGCCCCCTCGCGGCTCCCCTCGGCACGTCCCCTGCGGCACTCCCATCCCATCGCCCTACGGGTTTCGGCCTGCGGCCTCATCCGCCGGGTGAACCGACGGACTCCGGGATTCCGTGCCGCAGGGGACAGTTTGGTACGCCGCGGGCTGTGGGATTGAACGGCTGAGACGGACGACGGTTCGGCCTGCGGCCTCCCGCGTCTGCGGGGAAAGATGGGGGACGTCGCTAATTTGTAGGACAGATTGGTACGCAACTGGGCTTTGGGACAGGACGGCTGATTAAACGCCCGCAACTACAAACTTTTATGAGCCCACCCCCGCCTGTCATCCTGAGCATCCGCGGTAGCGGATAGCGAAGGATCCAATCAGCGGAAAAGAAAGCAGACAAAAGACGCACCTGCTTGGCTGCATGGATACGCTATTGCCTGCTGGAAAGGACAGCTGCAAGAAACAGCCGCACCGGAAATTGCGCTGAATGCCTGCAACTACAGACAATTTTAGCGCCAATCAACATCCCTGTCATCCTGAGCATCCGCGGAGTGGATAGCGAAGGATCCAATCAGCGGAAAAGAATACAGACAAAAGATGCAACTTTTATTCTCTCATCGGAAGTCGACGGGCCGGTCAGACAGCGGTACTGTGCCGCACCATCAGAAAGGACGGGGTAAAATGAAAAGCATGATCTCTGTATCCATCGCTATGCTGGCGCTCGTTTGCATGCTGGTGCCGATTCGCGTGGAGGATCCGGCGGTGTCCGGAGATGTCGGGGAGGCGAATGAGCAAGTGATCCTGTCCCTGCAGACGCAGCTGGATGATACCCTGGCAAAGCTTGCCGTCGCCGGGGCCGAACTGGAAGCGACCAGGGCGGCGCTTGCTGACAGAACGGCCGAACTGGACGACGCAAAAAAAGCGCTGGCCGAAGCCAGCGCGCGGGTGGATGAACTGAGTGACCAGTTGAATGCCTGCCAATTGCTGTTGGATGAAAAGACTCAGCAATATAAGGCGGTTGCAGCAGAGCTGGAGGATAAGATCCCGCGGCTGAACGAAATCATCCGGAATCAGGACGACGAAATCGCGCGGCTGAACGAAATCATCCAGGAGCAGAGCGGAAAGAATCATCAGTCTTACCTGGAGTTTCCGGATTACCCTGACTGGGACAGTTACAGCCTGGACCAGCTGAGGAAAATGAGGGATATGCTGCCGGGAATCGTTGAGCAACGTGTACAGGAGATGCTCGACGAAGGCATTCTGTAATTCTGCGCCGGGCCGGGCATCCGTGCGGCCGCCGTCCGCGGGTCATTCCGGGTCCGGTCCGTCCGCGTCCTCCCTGGTCCCGTCGTTACTGTCCGGCGCTTCTGTGCCAAACAGGACGCCCAGGCGCTTATGGGTCAGGTCATAGGTCAGCAGGGGCCGGGTATCCCTTTTCCGCGGGTGGGTGATCCCATGCAGGAAAATGCCGAGGCAGGCAGCGGCGATGAACAGGCAGATGCCGATCAGCCATTCAGCCGGGCTTATGGGCTCACATCGTGAACTGGAAGATGCAGAACGCCGCATAGACGGCCAGCAGGATGATCCCCTGGGCGCGGTAGAGCTTGCCCTTGAACAGGGCGGGCAGGGCCAGGAGCGCCATCACAAACCACATGACCGGCAGATCCAGCACCAGCGAGGCGGGCCTGCCGAGCAGCTGGGAATCGGTGGGGATGCCGAAGGGGTTCAGCGTCACGGACAGGCCGGTCACCAGCACCAGGTTGAACAGGTTGGCGCCGATCACGTTGCCCAGGGACAGGGACCCGTGGCCCTTCGCCAGGGAGGTGATAGCCGTGACCAGCTCCGGCAGTGAGGTGCCCAGGGCGACGAAGGTCAGCGCGATGACGGATTCCGGAACGCCCAGCGCTTCGGCGATCTTCGTGCCGTTGTCCACCAGCAGGCGCGCGCCCACGGCGATCAGCGCCGCGCCGATGACCAGCAGGACGATGTCCTTCCAGAGCGGCTGCTCCTTCGGCGCTTCCTCTTCATCCTCCTCCGCTGTCGCGAGCTCCGGATGCTTTTTCAGCGAGTACACGCTCAGCGCCATGTACGCCGCGAACATCACCAGCAGCAGGATGCCGATCGGGCGGGTGAACTGGCCGGTGGTATAGGCGACACCGCTGAACAGGGCCGCCGCCGCGAAGAAAAACAGGACGGGCAGGCGCAGGCTCTTCGAATCCGTTTTGCCCGGGTGGATCGCGATGGTCAGCGCGGAAATCAGCGCGGTATTGCAGATCACGGACCCGATCGCGTTGCCATAGGCGATCTGGCTGTGCCCCTGCAGGGCGCTGCTGGCGGATACCATGACCTCCGGCAGGGTGGTCCCGATGGACACGACGGTCGCGCCGATCAGGATCTCCGGCACGTGAAACCGCCGCGCCAGGCCGATGGCCCCGTCCACAAACCAGTCGCCGCCCTTGATCAGGCAGGCGAGGCCGAGAATAAACAGCAGTACGGGTACAAGCATCTGAATGAACCTTCTTTCGTAGAAATGACGATCAGTGATGAGGCGGTAAGCCGGGAGCGGCATTTGGAGCGCATTTCCTGTTCAGCCTTCGGCCGAACAGGAAAGAGTGTACCCCAGAATCGGGAAAAATTCAAGGTCTGCCGCGCCATTCGCGCCTGAAGGGACGTATCAAACGGTGCCGGGTGCCGAATGTCCCGGTATCTTAACAACGAATAAAGAGGAAACAAGCACATGAGTACACATTTTTGGAAACCTTTCAGGCGCAGGCTGCTGGCCGCGCTGATGATCCTTTGCCTGCTGCTGGCCCTGGCGCCCGCCTGGGCGGAGCCGGCTGAACAGCCTGCGGCGGAGGAAGCGGCTGCCGGACGCACCGTCTTCCTGCCCGGGGACCGGGCCGGGCAGCCGGTCATGGATATGGACGCGGCGGCGGCCGTTGTGGCGTCGCTGAAGCAGGAGCTGGCCGCAAACGAGCAGACCGCTTTTGAGCCCTGGCGGACCCTGACGGATACCGCGGGCAACCGGTATTACGTGTTCCAGCAGATGTACGCGGAGACCACCGTGTCCGGCGGCGCGGTCAAGGTCATCACGGATCCGGCGGGCACGATGCTCGGCCTGATCAGCAGCGCGGAAGCGGACCTGCCGGACGCGGCCCTGTCCGAAGGCATCTCTGCGGAGGAAGCGGAGGCGCAGGTGCTGGCCCATGAAAAGGAGCGCACGCAGGACGATGTGGAGATCATGGCCGGCAAGACCGGGAAGGTCATCCTGCCCGTCAACCGCGATCTGGACCCCTATTTTGAGGAGGAGAAGGAAGAGAGCCGTTTCGTCTGGGCCGTGTATACCATCTGCAAGGAAAGCAGCGTAGCCCGTGGGTCCGACCTGCCCTTCGTGGCGCACTACGTAGCCATGGACGGGACCTACCTGTACAGCCTGCCGACCCTGATGCCCGGCGACGATGTCTCGGTGTCCGGCTACAGTGCGGCCTACATCTTCCAGTTCATGGAGTCCGTCCCCTATACGGGCACGGTGACCCTGCCGGACGGCACTGTGCAGGAGATCACTGTGGACGTGATGCGCGACAGCCGGACGGGGATGTACTACCTGGGCAACCTGGAGCGCCGCATCGCCGTGGCGGACTGCTATTCCTTCATCTATGAGAACGGCACCACATTGCTGGTTGCCAGCCCGGACAACACCGGCTGGGACGAGACTTGCTTGGCCTCGCTGTACAACTACTGCCGCGCGTGGGACTACTACAACGCGATCGGCTGGCGCGGCGCGGACGGCGAGGAAACCCCCATCCTGATCCTGAAGGATTACTGCGACAGCAGCCACACGCCGATCAACAACGCGGCCTACGCGGGCAAGTACTATGGCTGGCAGGTCTTCCTGTCCAGCTCCGCGAACCAGTTTTCCAAGGCGCTGGACGTGCTGGCGCATGAGTTCACCCACTGCGTGACCCACTCCGTGATGACCTATAACGCCTATATGAACGATTATGGCGCCATCAACGAGGCCATGAGCGATATCCAGGGCAACATCTGCGAGCAGATGGCCGGCGCGACGGCGGACGATACCTGGCTGCTGGGTGAAACCAGCGGGACGCTCGTCCGCAGCATGAGCGATCCGCATCTGTTCGACCAGCCCGAATATGCCTGGGACCTGTATTACCAGCCGCAGGTCAGGATCCCCACGGCGATCAACGACCGGGGCGGCGTGCACACCAACTCCTCCCTGCTGAACCAGATTGCCTGGAAGCTGTGCGCCGAGGGCGGCATGACGATGGAGGACGCGCGGGCCTTCTGGTTCGCGGTCGACTGCACGATGGTGCCGGGGACCGATTACGCCCAGCTGGCAACCCTGATGCCCTGGGTCATGACCAACCTGGGCATGGACGGCTACAGGTTCGCGCTGGAGCGGGCCATCACGGAGACCGCGATCCATGACAACAGGCTTCCGGAGACCATCGCGGCGGACCGGACGCTGCTTCGCCTGACCCTGCCGGACCAGGAAATCTTCACTGACGGCAACTGGATGCTGAGCGTGTACACGCTGGACGTGGAAGCCTTCAAGCAGCGGTTCCATGATGTCCTGAACGGCGAAAACGGCTATGAGAGCGCACTGCCGGAGCTGGTGGAAGCGTTCCAACCGAAGCAGGACGAGCCGGAGCAGGCGCCTGAGGAGAAGAAGGGCTTCTTCGAGCGGCTGCTCGACCTGTTCAGCCGGGATGACAAGGAGGAGCAGGCGCCCGAGGAGACGCCTCCCGCCGGGAATGAAGAGGCCGAGTCTGCGCTGGAGCGGGTCAGGCTGTGGTACAACAAGTACTTCGGCGATATCATCTTTACCAGCAACGCCTCGGCAGGCCAGGACGGCCGGACGGTCCAGATGATGGTCCAGACCGGCTACGCGCTCCCTCTGCTGATGCAGTGCAAGATCAAGCCCGGCCTCATGGAGCCCGAGACGTTGGACTATGCGGTCTATGTCCTCGGCCGCTGGGTGGACCTCGGTTCCCTGATTCAGCTCTCGACGGAATATGCCAGGCTGAGCGAGGAAGCAGGCGAGGAAGAGCAGCAGAAGGTCATTGAAGGCCTGGATATCCAGGGCCTCCTGGAGCAGCTCCTCGGCCCCGGCGACCAGGAGTTCAGCCTGAAGAGTCTGGCGGACCGCGTGTTCGTTCGCTTCGAAGGCGGCAAGGTCTGCGAGCTGTCCGCGCAAGGACTGGAGAACGTGCAGCTGTTCGACCCAAGCGTGATGACCGCGCCTTCATCCGAGCCCGAAGAGTGACGCAGGGGGTGGTGCCCCTTTGTATCTTCCCGACGGACCGTCATCAACAATGCTCGCCCGGCCTGCAGACGCAGGCCGGGCTTTGTGCATAACGGCGCCATCAGAACCAATGCAGGCCGCCGGGCCCGTGCGGGCCATAGCCGTGATGATGCGGGCCGCCCCAGAAGAACGGGCCCATGAAGGTCCTCCGGTACCACCAGAGGCGGCGCAGGCGGGAAATCAGCCAGACGATAAAGATGAAACGCAGCATGTTCGTACCTCCTGTTCCGGTCCTGTCCGCATCCGGGCAGGCCTTTGTCGGCGGGGACGGCCCCGGTACGAAAAAAGACTCGCGCCGTGGCCATTGTCACAGCGCAAGTCTTGCCATTTCATTTGTTCCGGTCCGCTTTCGCAGACGGCTGACGGTCGCAAACCCGCCGGTCACCCGGCGTTCGGCTACTCCCTTGCACGAGAATATCCTATCACGCCCCGGTCGGGCTGTCAACGGGCGGACTGTGTCCAAATCATGGCAGAGTCATGTTGATCTGGAATATACCCAGCTATCCAGATTCACAGCAAGTGGCGAAATATCGCCATCGGAAAGCGGGAGGCCGCAGGCCGAACCGTCGACCCATCCCATAGCCATCCAGTTCCACAGCCCAATGGCGTACCAGACTGTCCTCTGCGGCACGGAATCCCAGAGTCCGCCGGTTCACCCGGCGGATGAGGCCGCAGGCCGAAACCCGGCTGAAAGCCGGGCGATGGGATGGGAGTGCCGCAGAGGACGTG
>CACXEB010000488.1 GCA_902766515.1 uncultured Eubacteriales bacterium | reverse complement strand
GGCTCCCACGTCCGGAAAACCACCGACCAGCTGAACTGCCTGCGCGCGTCCGATGTCCCCCTGGCGTGGATCGAGTTCGACGCGTCCGGCTGGGCCCGTCCGGGCGCGCTGGCTGAAGAAGCGCGCCGGGTCGTCCGCTGCGCCGAAGAAGCGATGAAGCAGGGGCGGACCGCCGTCGTCTATACCAGCCGCACCGTGATCGCGCCTGAGGGGGCGTCACCGGAACAGCTGCTCGGGATCTCCGTCAGCATCTCCGACGCGCTGACCAGCGTCGTCGGCTCGCTGTCCTTCCGGCCGCGCTTCCTGATCGCCAAGGGCGGTATCACGTCCAGCGACGTGGGGACCAAAGCCCTCCGGGTCCGGAAAGCGCTCGTGCTCGGCCAGGCGCAGCCGGGGATCCCCGTCTGGAAAACCGGTCCGGAGAGCCTCTTTCCCGGGCTGTCCTATGTCATTTTCCCGGGCAACGTGGGGCGTCCCGACACCCTGCGGACCATTGTAGAAGCTTTGAGCTGACAGAAGGAGAACGTCTATGTCCAGAAAGATCATCATTTCGCTTGCGCCCGTCAGGGCCGGCGAGCCTGTGGACCGGATCGCCCTGGCGGAGGATGTGGCGCATTGCGTCCGGTCCGGCGCGGGGATGTGCCACCTGCACTGCCGACTGCCGGACGGCAGCCTGACGCCGGACACCACCGAGTTTGTCGCGACCTTTGAGGAAATCCTGAAGCGGACCGACGTGGTCGTCCAGGCTTCCACCGGCGGGATCTCCGATATGAATATCGAGCAGCGCTGCGCGCCGCTGACCTACGCGCGGGTCGAAAGCTCCTCCCTGAACGGCGGCAGCACCAACCTGAACGGCGCACTGTACGTCAACACGGACACGGACATCGATTACTGCGCCCGCCAGTCGTATGACCGGGGCATCATACCGGAGGTCGAGGTGTTCGACATCGGCATGATCTACAACGTGGAGCGCAGCGCCCAGCGCACCCCCTACCGCCTTCCGATCTTCTACAACCTGGTGTTCGGCCACCAGGGCGGGATGCAGCCTGACATGACCTGCCTGACCGCTTTCCGGTCAGCCGTGCCCGCGGACGCCCGTTGGGGCGTGACCCACTACGGCCGGGACAACTGGGATTTCCTCGCGGGCGCCATCGCCCTGGGAGCGTCCATCGTCCGGATCGGGTTCGAGGACAGCGCCTACCTGGCCCCGGGCGTCTGTGCCCGGTACAACTACGAAGTCGTGGAGCGGCTGGTGCAGCTCATCCACGCCATGGGGCTTGAGCCCGCCAGCCCCGCGGAGACGCGGGCGATCCTCGGCACGCTGCCCAAAGCGTGACAGGGAGGTAGACCATGCCTGATTTTGCTTCGATGTCCCTGCAGGACCTCATCCGGCCGACGGGCTATGACTGCGGCTGCGGGAAGCGCCATCTCTGCGCGCTGGATTTCCTGGCCATCGGCCCCGGCGTCCTCGTCCAGGTGCCGGACATGGTCCGGGCCATGGGCTGCCGGAAACCGTTTGTGGTGTTTGATGAAAACACCCGAAAGGCAGCCGGCGACCGGGTTTGCGCCCTGCTGGACGGGGCGGGCATCCCGTATGTGCCGTACCAGGTCCCCTGCCGTGGGGACAGGCTGGCCCCGGCGGAGTGGGAAGTGGGCAGCGTGCTGATGCACTTCGATCCCGCCTGCGACCTGCTGCTGGGCGTCGGGAGCGGCGTCATCAACGATATCTGCAAGGTGGTCGCCCACGCCGCGGGCCTGAAAAACGCCATCGTGGGCACCGCGCCGTCCATGGACGGCTATGCGTCGAACAGCTCCGCCATGGAGGTCAACGGCATCAAAATGACGCTGTTCGACCAGGTTCCCCAGGGCATCCTGCTGGATACGGACGTCCTCTGCCGGGCCCCGATGCGGATGCTCTGGGCAGGCCTGGGCGATATGGCGGCCAAGTTCATCTCCGTATGTGAATGGCGGATTTCCCACATCGTCACCGGCGAATACTACTGCGAGGACGTGGCCGGTCTGATGCGGTCCGGGGTCCGGAAGGTCATCGCCGCGGCGGACGGCATCCCTCAGCACGATCCGCAGGCGATCCAGGCGATCGCGGAAGGGCTGGTCATATCCGGCATCGCGATGGCCTACGCGGGCATTTCCCGGCCGGCTTCCGGCCTGGAGCACCAGTTTTCCCACATCTGGGAAATGATGGCCCTCGACCGCGGCCGGCCGTACGACCTGCACGGCATCCAGGTGGGTGTGAGCACGATGCTGATGATGAAGCTGTACCGCAAATTCCGCACGATCCGGCCCGACCGCGCGACAGCTGAAGCCTGGTGGCGCGCCATGACCCCGGAAAAATGGGAAGCCATGATCCGCCGCATCTTCGGCCGCTGCGCCCCGGACATCCTCGCGCTGGAAACCATCGAACGCAAAAATGACCCGGCGGCGCACGAAGCACGCCTCAGCCGGATCATCGCGCATTGGGATGATATCCTGTCCGTTGTCAATGAAGAACTGCCTGCCTATGAATCCCTGCGCGGCATCCTGGCAAAAACAGGCATGCCTCTCCGCCCGTCGGAGATCGGCATCAGCGTCCGGGACACCGTCGACGCCTTCCTGGGCTCCAGGGACGTCCGCAACAAGTACCAGTCCAGTACCCTGCTGTGGGACCTGGGGCTGACAGAGGAGTTTGCCGGGTACCTTGAAAAGGTGGCGGAAGGCGAGTAAGGAACGAATCCTTCCTTACCCGTCACCGATCTCCACTTCCACGCACAGCCGGTTGTTGTACTCATTCTCCTCCGGGGGAAAACAGTTGCCGACGTTCAGCAGCGCCATTAGGGTATGAATCCCGGAAACAGCGGTCCAGGTCGTCTTGATGCCGGTGCCGGCCGCGTCAGGGAGCGGGGTGTTGGCGTGCAGGACATGGCTTTCCCCGGGAGCCAGCGGCGGAATGGTGCCATAGGCGCGGCCGATGCGGAAATCGCCGTCCAGCAGGAAATCGACAGCGGCAGTCATATTGACCGGCGTCGGCGCTTCCCCCACGTTTTTCAGCTCCACGCAGAACCGGGCTTCCTGTCCGGCGGCAAGGGGCGTTTCACTCCGGAGCCTGACAGGCGCCATATCGAACCGTGGCGGTTCCGCGATGATCTTTTCAGGCGCGGCAGGCGTGGACAGGTCCACGCTGCCGCGCTCTTTTGATCCGATAACGCATGCGCTGACGGACAGCGGCGGTACCGTCAGCGCCCCTTCCAGGTTCCCGGTCCGGAGGACGCAGCGCTGGGGCTCCCGGGTCTGGTTGACGAGGATGGACACGATATTGCCCGCCTCGTCAGCGAAGGACGCCTGGGTGATCCAGCGCCGGTTCCCGTACTTGGAACTGACGACCCGCATGCCGCGCCGGACAAACCTGCCGAAGACGCCGAACAGGGCGTAGGCAGCGGAGATATGCCATTCATCCGGGTTGT
Organism: uncultured Eubacteriales bacterium; assembly: GCA_902766515.1. Next base: position 1,684 of record CACXEB010000488.1, on the reverse strand, counting down.
CGACCATGCAGTAGACTGCGCCCTTGCAGGTCTCGTTCAGGTATTTGAAGGGGCCGCCCACCAGCTGATGGGGACCGCCGTAGTTGTCCTGCAGGAAGGACCACAGCAGGTAGCTCCGCGCGCCGAAACGCAGCTGGCGGAGCACCTCGTCCATCCCGGCCGGGTCGCTGACCGTCTTTTCGATGTTGTGCAGCGGCAGGTCAGGCGCCTCCCGGGCATAGCGCTCGAGCACCTGCGGGTCGCCGCGGTACGCGTGGAAGGCGATGCCGTCGATGGCCCGGCGGGCCGTTTCATCCTTCAGCAGCGGATCGACGAATACGGCGGTCATGTCGTAATTATGGTCGTATGCCCAGATCTTCGTGGTCACGCCGTGGTCGTCAAACTCCCGCCGTAGGGCAACGAGGACGTCCCGCTCCAGCCGCCAGGTGAACCGGGTGGCAGGCGATTGCCGGCACGCGTTGGGGAAATCCGAGGACATGGGCTCGTTCTGGATGGTGACCGCTTCCAGGTGGACGCCCCGGCGCTCAAAAGCCTGCACTGCCATGCGCAGGTACCGGGCGTACACGTCGGTGTACGCCGGCAGGAAGATACCGCCCAGGATGTTGTCGGTGGACTTCATCCAGCCGGGGACAGCCCAGACCGATCCGACATAGCGGACCTCTGGATAGGCATCCGTGATCTCCCGCAGCAGGGTAAAATAGCCCCGCTCCTCGTCCCTTTGGACAGAAAACCGGACCAGGTCCCAGTCCTTTTCCCCCGGCGGCATATCGTCGTAGGTGTAGAAATCCAGGTTCCGCTCCCAATCGCTGGACCCCAGGGGCAGCCGCAGGAAATTCCACCCCGCCCCCGCTTCCGGATCGAACAGGGCTTTCAGCACCGCCTTCCGGGTTTCGGGCTTCATCCGGGTCAGGTGATAGACCTCCGTGTCGGTCAGGTTGCCGCCGAAACCGAAAACCGGGTGCCCGGCAGCGCGCGTATCGATGGAAAAAGTATCCTCGTCCGGTTCGCCCCGGGCCGGCAGCAGCAGCACATCAGGCGTTTCCGCAAACACAAGGCGCATGTCCTGGGTGGATGTGTAAAGCTTCATACCTGTTTACCCTTCCAATACTGATATATGGGTCAGACGGAAAGCAGTATAATCAACCAAAGAGGCGCGGGACGCCATTGCTGCGTCCCGCGCCGGTTACATGTCTGGTATTACTTGCTGTAGGCGTTCTGGTAGATAGTCTGGTACTCTTCGCCGAGCTTCTGGATCTCGTTCAGGAAGGCGTCATAGTCCTTTTCGACGGACTTGCTGCCGGTGATGAACTGGGCGGTCCAGGTCTCCAGCGCGTAGTCCAGCTGGACCTTCAGGTCCGCCGCGCGGTTGGTGTCTTCAGCGCTGAGGTAGACATCCGGATAAGCGATCTTCCAGTAGGGGATCTGCTGGCGTTCGACTTCGGCGTTGATCCAGTCGTTCAGCGGATAGATGACCTGGGGCATGGTGCCGCCGCCGATGCCGGGGGTGACGGAGCCGGAGTTGGCCGTCAGGGTCTTGGCGCGCTTCACTTCGAAGGAATCGAAGCCGGTGTACTCCAGGACCAGGAACTTGCGGTCGATCTTGGCCTGCTCGGTCTGCTCGCCGTTTTCATCCACATAGTAGAAGTCAACGCCGGCTTCGCCGCGCATGTTGTAGATGCCGCCT
>CACXEB010000487.1 GCA_902766515.1 uncultured Eubacteriales bacterium | reverse complement strand
GCCCGTCCGGAAGTGCTCAGCGCGTTTCCCGACGCCCTGCGCATCAGCGCCGTCACCGGCGAGGGCCTTGACGCGCTGTCCGACGAGCTCGTCCGCAGGCTCAACAGCCGCCGGGTCATGGTCCGCTTTCATATCCCCTACGGCGCGATGCAGGCTGTTTCCGTGGTCCATGACAACGGTACGGTCACAGCATCGGATTACCAGCCGGAGGAGCTGCTGCTGACCGCGCAAATGGATGATGCCGGCCTCCAACGGACCCTGAAGGCCATCGGAGCCGGCATCGCTTACGATACGCTTGAAGAATCCTGACGGTTACGCGCGGGGCAGCACGATTTCGGGATTCTCTTTACGCGGGCGGTAGATGCTGAACTTGTTGCCGATGCACTGCACGGGCTCCGCCTCCGTCCGCTGGCAGACCAGCTCGCAGGCTTCCCGGGCAGTGAGGTCGGCAGTGCGCTGGACGCCCATCTTGATCAGTTCCCTGGCTTCCAGCGCTTCGGACACGCTTTGGACCAGCGTATCGGTCACGCCCTCTTTCCCGACAAAAATGATCACCGGCAGCGTATTGCACATGGACCGCAGGTAAGCGCGCTGTTTTCCATTCATATGATTTCTGATCCTCCCGTTAATCGATAAAGTCAAATTCCATATCGCCCATGCGGACGGTGCTGCCTTCCTGCGCCCCCGCTTTCCGCAGCGCGTCGATCATGCCGGCGGCGCGCAGGGTATGGTGGAACCAGTTCAGGCTCTCCTCGTCCTCGAAGTTGACGCTGTCCACCAGGTGCGTGACGGCCGGCCCCTGGACCTCGAATACGCCGTCCGCTCGAACGACGGTAAACTGGGACAGCTCCTGCATCGGCATTGGATCCCAGGTTTCTTCCGCAAACGGCTCCGCCTTCGGAAGCTGCGACAGGGTGCTGACCACGGCGTTCATCAGTTCGTCAAAACCCTGGCGCGTCGCCGCGCTGACTTCGTAGACAGGCTCCTGCACCTTCTGTTTGAACCGCTGCAGGTTTTCCTGCGCTTCCGGCAGGTCCATTTTGTTGGCGACGATCAGCTGCGGACGCTCCTTCAGGTCGCCGTAGGACGCGAGCTCCTGGTTGATCCGTTCGTAGTCCTCCAGCGGATCGCGGCCTTCGAGCCCCGACATATCGATCACGTGGAGCAGCAGGCGCGTCCGTTCGATGTGCCGCAGGAAATCCAGTCCCAGTCCGGCGCCCTCGCTGGCCCCCTCAATGATGCCGGGGATATCCGCCATGACAAAATCCGTCCCGGCGTGCCTGACCAGCCCGAGGTTGGGGGTCAGGGTAGTGAAATGATAGTTGGCGATCTTGGGCTTCGCTGCCGTCACGACGGACAGGATGGTGCTTTTTCCGACATTCGGATACCCCACCAGGCCGACGTCGGCGATGGATTTCAGCTCCAGGTACAGCTCCCGTACTTCGGTTTTCAGGCCGGGCTTCGCGAAATTGGGCGCCTGGCGGGTCGGCGTGGCGAAACGGGCGTTTCCCCAGCCCCCGCGGCCGCCGCTCAGGATCACCTTCCGGCGGCCCGCCTCATACATGTCCGCCACCAGCGCGCCCGTCATTTTGTCGTGCACCACCGTCCCGACGGGCACCTTGATGACCAGGTCGGCGCCCCGTTTGCCATTCTTCCGGTTCGGACCGCCGTCGCCGCCGTTTTCGGCGGTATACTTGGAGCGGAACCTGAAATCCAGCAGGGTATGCATATTCTCGTCCGCCAGCAGCACCACGTCGCCGCCGCGGCCGCCGTCGCCGCCGTCCGGGCCGCCGTTCTGGATGAATTTTTCCCGATGAAATGATACGCAGCCGTTCCCGCCGTTGCCTGACTTCACCGTGAGCGGCGCGCGATCCACAAATTGCGACATTGCATCCTCCTCATACATACCGGCTGAATTCCGGCCAGGAAACTATAACGTCATTGTTCACGGAGTGAACAGTGACATCTTATCCTTACAAACATGAAAAGTCAAGGAAAATGATTTGCGTTGTGAATTCTGATGTGTTATACTGATACTGTTTACGGGTATAGCTGGGAAAAGAGGAGCAGTGAGGGACGAACGATGGGGTAACTGCGAAACGGAATTCCAGCGTCCGCCGATTGATTCGGCGGATGAGGCCGAAGGCCGAACCGTAGGCGCTGGGATGGGAGTGGAGCAGATACCGT
>CACXEB010000486.1 GCA_902766515.1 uncultured Eubacteriales bacterium | reverse complement strand
AGCAGCGCGATGTCCCGGGCCTGGGTCTCCGGATTGCAGGAGATATAGATGACTTTCGGGATCCTGAGCGCGGTCAGCGCGCGGATCATCGGGGCGCTCAGGCCTTCGCGCGGCGGATCCAGCAGGATGACGTCGGCTGCGGGCGGATGCTTCATCAGGACGGCGGCTGCGTCGCCGCGCTCAAAACGGATGTTCCGGATGCCATTCATATCGGCGATCCGCCCGGCCAGGCGGACGGCGGAAGCGTTCTGCTCGATGCCGGTCACCTGTCTGGCCCGCCGGGCGGCCAGCAGGCCGATCAGGCCGATGCCGCAGTAGGCGTCGACGACCGTCTGGGTGCCGTCCAGCGCCGCCAGGTCCAGCGCCCGCTGGTACAGGCGCTCCGCCTGGACGGTATTGACCTGATAGAAGGCCCGCGAGGACAGGCTGACCTTCAGCCCGCACATTTCATCCTCGATATACGGCCTGCCGTACAGCGTGCGCTCCTCAAAGCCCAGGACGGCGCTGCCGCTGCGCGGATTGAGGTTCTGGACCACCCCCCGGACAGCGGGCTCGCGCTCGCACAGCCTGCGGGCCAGCGCTTCACCGTCCGGCACGGGCTGTCCGCTGGTGACCCAGGTCACAAGCGCCTGGTCCGTACGCGCGGCGTACCGCACCTGGATAAAGCGGAGCAGCCCGGTCTGCCGGCGCTCGTCCCACGCGGGGACGCGGGCTTCATCCAGGATTTCCCGCGACGCGCGCACAATGCGGGACGCGCACTCGTTTTCCAGCAGGCAGCTGTCCTGCCGGAGCACATAGTGGGTGCCGTATACATACTGGCCTGTCACCAGGCCATCCCGGTCATGGGCGACCGCGGCGATGACCTTGTTGCGGTAATGGTACGGCGTGTCCATGCCCTGGATGGGCATCACCCGTTCAAACAGCGCGGCCAGGCGCTGCTGCTTGTGCTGCAGCTGGCGCGCGTACGGGACGCTCAGCCGGGTGCAGCCGCCGCAGCGCCTGGCCTGCAGGGGACAGCGGGGTGTCTGGTCGTTCATGTGTTCTCCTTCGCCCGGGGACAGACCCACCGGTCCGTCCAGACAAGCAGGCAGGGCAGCAGCAGCAGGATCAGCGCGAGGTACGCGATCGCGCCGCGGCCCAGCATCACGCCGATGGATGAGATATAAAACACGCTGGACATGAAGCCCACGGTATAACCGGCAATCACCAGCGCCAGCCCGGAGGTCAGCAGCGTGGGCAGGCTGCGGGTCAGGGCGCTGCCCACCGCCTCCCAGGGCGGCAGCCGGCGCCGTTCCGCCCGGTAGTGGGTCGTCAGCAGGATGCCGTAGTCGATAGTCGCGCCCATCTGCAGCGCCATGCAGATCAGGTAGCACATGAAGAAGATCTGGCCGTCGATCAGGCCGGATACGGCCATGTTGATCCAGACCGCGCCCTGGATGACCAGCACCAGCAGCGCCGGGATCAGCGCGTTGCGGAACGAGCACAGGATGATCAGGAAGATGGCTCCGATCGTCAGGAAGGTGACCTTCCTCACGTCCCCCTCGAATGAATCGGCGATATCGTTCGTGGCGACGATCTGCCCGGTCAGGGCGCCCTCCTCCCCGTACACCGCGGCCAGGGCAGCCTTGATTTCCCGGATGACGGCGCCTCGCTGGGGATCGGTGCTGTTCAGGCCGATCGTGATGACGGACCGGCCCTCCCCATTCTGGCGGAAGGCGGCTTTCGCGGTGCCAAGCAGGGCGTAGAACCCGTCCAGCTGGCTGAGCTGCGCCTCGTCCGCCTGGGCTGCCAGCAGGTCCCGCTTGGCCATCAGCTGCTCGATCAGCCGGTCCGCGCGGACCGGGAACCGGATGCCTGTGGCGAGGGCCATCAGGTTCACCTTCAGGGGACTGATCCCCATCATCCGGGCGACGCCCTCGGCGTCGTACACCTCCAGCGCCTGGGCGCCGGTGGTCGTCATGGCGTAGGCGTCCGTCATCAGGGGGCGACCGCCGACCTCGATCGCGCCGATCCGCTCAAGCAGATCCCGCTCGCGTTCAAAGTCCCCGTCCGAGCCATCCCCCGGGTACAGCAGCACGACCTGGTTGGTGCTGCCGAACAGGCGGCTGAGCGCCGCGGACTCGTCGTCCATGTCATGCACGGTATAGGCATAGGTATTGCCGAACTGGATGACCGCCCCGGCGGCGATCAGGAGGACCAGCAGCGCCGCCGCGATCCCGCGGCTGTTGCGCAGCCCCCGCGCCAGCGGCGCGCCGCTGAGCCGGAGGTGCAGCCAGTGGGTCGTTCTTCGCATGATGCCCGTCAGGCTGACCAGCAGGCCCGGCATCAGGAAAAAGACCGTGACCATGCTCAGCAAGATGCCCTTGGCCAGCACCATGCCGATGTCATACCCGATGGTAAAGGACATGGTCACCAGGCTCATCATGCCCGCCACGGTGGTCAGAGACGAGGACAGCACCGGCATGTAAGTCGAAGCCAGTGCCCGGGTCATCGCCTCCGCCGGATCTGCCTCCGGCGTCAGTTCGCGGTCATAGGCGTTCATGAGCATGATCGAATAGTCCATCGCCAGCGCCAGCTGCAGGATGGCCGTCACAGCGAAGGTGATGAACGATATCGAGGAAAACACCATGTTGGTGCCCATGTTCAGCACAATGGATACCCCGATGGCGATGAAGAACAGGATCGGCTGGATCCACGAGTGGGTCATGACCAGCAGCACCAGGAGGACGATCAGGCAGCTGACCAGCATGACCCCGGGGATCTCCCGGCGGATGCTGGACTCAATGGTCCTGCTGTCCCTGACCGACCCGGCGGACAGGTGCGGGATTCCCTCGAGCAGCGCCTGCGCCCCGTCATAGGCCGCCGCCGCGTCCCGGCCGGTGGTCAGCGTTTCAATCAGGCGATAGGTGGTTCCCTGGTCGGTCACGTTTTTCGCCGGATCAAAGGCCGCGTTCATAACGCCCGGAAGATCGGCGATCTGCCGCGCGAGCGCCTCCGCCTGCGCGTCGTCGCCGGCGCTCAGCGCCACCCGGAAGGAGGACGTCTCCTGGAAGGCCGCGTTCATCCGGCGCAGGCCGCGGGCGGTATCCGTATCCTCGCTCAGGTACCGGGTCAGATCATAATTGATGGGCGTCGCATCAAAGTGCAGAAACGCCCATCCGGTTGCCAGCGCAAACAATATCATCAACAGCGCCCGATACCGGACGCAGCATCTTGCCAGTTTCATTTGATCCATGCTCCGGGCCGCACCGTCGCGGTACGGCCGTCCGTGATCGGATCGAGCACCATCACGGCCTTTTCATTATCCAGCACGCGCTGCGTGCCGCGCACGGACAGGACAAAGCACGCGCCGAGGACGCGGATGCCGAACTCCGCCATCAGGGAGCACATGCCCCTCGCGGTGCCGCCGCCGCGCTTGAAATCGTCCACGATCAGGGCATTCTGGCCCTGGTGCACGGCGCGCTTGGGCAGGGACATCATCTCGATCTGCCCGCCGCCGGACACATAGCTGATGTTGACCGTGCCGCCCTCGTACACCTTGATGCTGCGGCGGGCGATGACCAGCGGCAGGTGCAGGGCCGCGGCGGTTTCCAGCGCGACCGGGATGCCCTTGGTCTCCATCGTCAGCACGAAGTCCGCCGGCGTCTCATAGTACTCCGCGGCGATCAGCTCGCCGATGGACCGCACCGTGTCCGGCTCGGACAGCATGTCCGACAGGTACAGGTAGCCGCCCGGCAGGATGCGGTCGCGGTCCATCAGCCGCGTGCACAGGCTGGTGACGAAGGGGCGCGCGTTGATCACGTTGCCGCTCATGCGGTACCGCACACCGCCGCCCGCGCCGGTCACGGTTTCGATGGTGCCCATGCGGAAGGTGCGGAAGGTGCGCGCCAGGATCGCGGTGTCCTCGCTCACGGTGGATTTGGCGGCGGAGAACATCTCACAGAAATATGACAGCGTATAGATTTTGTTGGGCGTCGCCGTGAGCACCCTGCTCATGACGGCCAGACGTTCCCCGCGCTTGACCTTGTCCACTATGAACCTCCATGTGAAGTATCAGGAAACCGTGCGGTGCGGATTATTCGATAACCGCTTTGTGATAGACCTTCTTGCCCTTGCGGATGACCACGCCGTCCTTCAGCAGCGCCGCGGAAACGGTCATGTTGACGTCCCCGGCTTTTTCGCCGTTCAGGGTGACGCCGCCCTGCTGCACCAGCCGGCGGGCGTCCGATTTGCTGGCGCACAGCTTGCAGCGGACCATCAGGTCGACGATGTTGTAGCCGGCTTCGGGGACCTCGTCCGCCGCCAGCGCGGTCTTCGGCATATTCGCGTCATCGCCCTGGCCGGAGAACAGCGAGGCCGCCACCTGCTCCGCGCGCCTGGCTTCCTCCTCGCCGTGCACCAGCTTGGTGAGCTCGAAGGCCAGCAGCTTTTTCTTTTCGTTGATCCGGGAATCGTCCCAGCGGTCCATCGCCTCGATCTCGTCCAGCGGGATGAAGGTCAGCATCCGGATGCACTTCATCACGTCCGCGTCGTCCACGTTCCGCCAGTACTGGTAGAAGTCGTACGGGCTGGTCTTCTCGGGATCCAGCCATACGGCGCCCTTGGCGGTCTTGCCCATCTTCTTGCCCTCGGAGTTGAGCAGCAGGGTGATGGTCATGGCATAGGCATCCTCGCCGGTCTTCTTGCGGATCAGCTCGGTGCCGGCCAGCATGTTGCTCCACTGGTCGTCGCCGCCGAACTGCATGTTGCAGCCGTAATGGTCATGCAGGTACCAGAAGTCATAGCTCTGCATGATCATGTAGTT
>CACXEB010000485.1 GCA_902766515.1 uncultured Eubacteriales bacterium | reverse complement strand
GCCCATCAGCTCCGCGGCGCCCCGGTCCTCGCTGACGCAGCGCATGGCCTTGCCCATCTTGGTCTTTGCCGTGAACAGGGTCAGGGCGACCATGATGGCGATGTTCGCCAGGATCGTGATGATGGTGGCGCTGGAGATGTTCATTTCGCCGATGCTCAGCGTGGCGCTGTTGATGAAGGTCTCGGGGAAGGTCTTGGGATTGGATCCCCAGATCATCAGCGCCACGTTCTGCAGCAGGTAGCTCATGCCGATGGCCGTGATCAGCACCGCCAGGCTGGCTGCCTGCCGCAGGGGCCGGTAAGCCAGCCCTTCGATGGTGATGCCCAGCGCGGTGCACACCGCCATGGCCAGGACGATGGACAGCACCGGCGGCACGCCCCAGTACTGCAGGCCGCAGTACGCGATGTACGCGCCGATCATGATCACGTCGCCATGGGCAAAGTTCAGCATCTTGGCGATGCCGTACACCATGGTATATCCCAGGGCGATGATGGCATAGACGCTTCCCAGGCTGACGCCGTTGATGAGAAAACGAAGAAACGCTGTCATAGCTTCCAACTCCTCATGGACACAGAAAAGTAATCAGCAGCCCGCCCTGTCCCTTCGCGCAGGCTGTTGATTACCTTCCCGGAAAAATATATTCCGGTCCCGGCAGCACCGGGACCGGAAATACGAGCGGCAATTACTCGCCGAAGGGGACGTACGCGCCGTTCCTGATCACGTAGGCGGCGGGCAGCTTGTTCACGGCGCCGGTCTCATCCCAGCGCATGGTGCCGGTCAGGCCGGTGTATTCCATGGTGGAGAACTCGGCGATCAGCAGCTCGCAGGCTTCTTCCACGGACGTTTCGCCGGTGATGCCCGCGTTCAGGCTGGCCTGGTACAGGGCGTAGATCGCGTCGTAGGAATCCGCGCCGAACTGGTTGGGTTCCACGCCGCCGGAAACGGCCTTGTACTTTTCAACGAAGTTGACCACGGCGTCGTCCTGGTCAAACGCGGAGAAGGGGGTCAGCAGGTACACGCCTTCCGCCAGGGCGGGGTCGAAGTTGTCCAGCGCCAGGATGCCGTCCATGCCGTCCACGCCGAAGAACGCGGGCGCATAGTTGATATCCTTGGCAGCGCGCAGGATCATGGAAGCGGGGGTGTAGTAGATGGGCAGGAACACCAGGTCGGCGCCGGCTTCCATGGCCTTGTCCACCTGGGTCTTATAGTCCGTGTCGCCTTCGGTGAAGGTGGTGACGGAGACGATCTCCAGGCCGATCTTGTCCGCTTCGGCCTTGAAGGCGTCGTAGATGCCGGTGGAGTAGTCGTCGGAGATGTTGTAGATGATGGCGATCTTGGAGCCCAGGGCATTCTCGTGAATCATGTCAGCGGAGATGATGCCCATCTGGGGATCCTGGAAGCACACCTGGTACATGTTGTCCTTGTCCGCGACGACCAGGTCACTGGAGGCGGAGGGGGTCAGCATGAATACCCGCTCCTCGTATGCCTTGGCGCTCACGGCCAGGCAGGGGCTGGTGGTGGTGGTGCCGTCGATCATCTGGGCGCCCTGGTCCAGCGCGTAGTTGTACGCGTTGACGGATTTGTCCGGGTCATGCTCGTCGTCACCGAAGATCAGTTCAATCTGCAGTCCGCCCTGGGCATTGATCTCGTTGGCGGCTACCTGCGCGCCGAACTGGCAGGCCAGGCCGTAGTTGGCAGCGGGGCCGGTGAAGGGGCCGATCACGGCGATTTTCAGGGGAGCGTCTTCCGCGAACGCGGCAGTGACGGCCGTCAGCATGATCGCGGCCAGAACAAACGCCAGAATCTTCTTCATGGTTCTTTCCTCCTTAGTAAGAGAATACACAAATACACAGGTACATTCGTCCTGCGACAGCGCCCATTATAAGGGCTTATTCCCGCCAAAGCAAGGGATGGCATGTCTTTTCAATGTTTTTTTGTGTCACTGTTCACCTTGTGAACCGTGACCGTAGGGGGGACTGGCGTCCCATTTGCACTAACTTAAGTAACGATATTGTTTGAGTGTCATTTGGTAGCATCG
>CACXEB010000484.1 GCA_902766515.1 uncultured Eubacteriales bacterium | reverse complement strand
TCGATCCTGCTGACGGCGGACCGCGTCATCGATTACAACACCGGCCTGGCCCACGCCGTGTTTTACGCGCTGACAAGGTTCCCGGAGCTGCACATGGAACGGGACCACCTGCACGGCGAAGTGGTGGGCTTCGGGGTCCTGGTTCTGCTCCTGGCGGACGGCCAGGAGGAAATGTTCGAAAAGATGCTGGCCTTCAACCGCTCGGTCGGCCTGCCTGCCAAAATCGCCGATATCGGGATCACGGAAGCGGACCTGGAAAGGGTGCTGCCCATGGTCCTGTCCATGCCCGACATCGCCCACAATCCCTATCCCGTCACGCTTGAAATGCTCTCCGGCGCGTTCCGGAAGCTTCAGGAATACTCGAAAAATTAAGGAGGAAACGAACATGAAGAAGCTGGTATCCTTACTGGTTGTCCTGAGCCTGGTGATCTGCTGCGCGCTGGGCGCGGCGGCGGAAGAAAAGAAGCAGTACAAGATCGTTATCGTCCTGATGATCGAAAACGGCGCGTTCCTGGATATGAAGGCGGGCATCATCAAGGGCCTGAATGACCTGGGCTATGTGGAGGGAGACAACCTCACGATCGTTTACCAGTGCGCCCAGGGCGACGCGACCAACCTGCAGACCATCTGCCAGAACATGGACGACGGCAGCTATGACGTGGTGGTGACCGTGGCCACGCCGCCGACCCAGGCGTTCGTGGGCCTGGAGTCCGAGACGCCCAACGTATTCTGCTCCGTCGCCGCGCCGGTGGCGGCCGGGGTCATGAGCGCCCTGGATACGCCGGACATGAATGCGACGGGCACCTCCAACGCCATTCCCGCCGGGGACATCATCGGCCTGGGCCTGCAGATCACGCCCAATGTGAAGACATTCGGCCTGGTCTATTCCACCAGCGAAGTGAACGCCGTGAACGCCATGAACAACGCCAAGGAATACCTGTCCGCCAACGGCTTCGCGTATGTGGAGAAGACCGTCGCCAATTCCGGCGAGGTACAGGTCGCGACGCAGGCGGTGCTGGACCAGGGCGTCGACGCCGTCTTTGTGGCGAATGACTCCGTGGTGCAGGCGGCCGTGGATATCCTGGCGGAGCTCTGCAACGAGAGCGGCGTGCCCACGTACTGCTGCTCGGCGACGACCGTGCTGTCCGGCTGCCTGGCGACCCTGGCCATGAGCGACGAGTTCATTGGCATCGAGACCGCCGGGATCGTGGCCAAGGTGCTTTCCGGGACCCCCGTGGCCGAGATCCCCGCGATCGTGATCCCCGCGAACATCGTGTCGGTCAACAGCGATACGATGGCCGCCCTGGGCCTGGAGCTGCCCGAATCCGTCCTCGCCATGGGCGATGTGCAGTACCTGCCCGCGAAGTAATACTGCTTTCCGTCTAACCCATATGCATCTGCAAGTGCCTTTTCCGCCCCAGCCGCGCTGCACTGCGGTCGACGTAGTGCAGCCTCTCGTGCGCGGTGCGCGAGACGCTTGCGTCCGCGGTGCGTGCGCGATTCAACTACGCCTCCCTTCGTTCCACTTGGCTGGAACGCAAAATGCATCTTGCATCTGTACACGGTTTAGACATCAATCAGTATATACTGCTTTCCTTGGGGAAGCGACGCGCCGCGCGGCCGCCGCTTCCCCCCTTTCCGAGCGAAATATCAATTGTACGAGAGGGATGAGCGCCCATGAAGCTCTTGATCGACTCCCTTCAGCTGGGGCTGCTGTACGGCATTCTTGCGCTGGGGATTTATATCAGTTTCCGCATCCTGTCCATTCCGGACCTGACCACGGAAGGCAGCTTTGCCTTCGGGCTGTCCGTGTCCGCGGCCATCACGGCCATGGGACATCCCGTGCTGGCGATCCTGGCCGCCATGGCGGCAGGCGCCCTGGCCGGAAGCGTGACGGGACTGATGCAGACGCGGTTCCGGATCCATCCGATCCTGTCCGGCATCATCACCATGAGCGGGCTGTACTCCATCAACCTGGCCGTGCTGGGCGGATCGCCCAACCTGTCGCTGGTTCGGGTGCCGACGCTGTTCAAGCTCATCCCGTTCCTCAAAAAAAACGATGCCATGACCATCATACCGATCGTGGCGGCGCTGGTGTTCCTCACGCTGATCATCCTGTTTTTCCATACCCATATCGGAATGTGCATCCGGGCCGTGGGCGATAACGAGGACATGGTGCGGGCGTCCTCCATCAACGTGAACGTCTGCAAGGTGCTGTCCTTTTCC
>CACXEB010000483.1 GCA_902766515.1 uncultured Eubacteriales bacterium | reverse complement strand
GTGGCGCTGCGGGATTACCAGAAGAACCCGGCCAAATACGTGATGACGCCCGCCAACGCGATCCGCCGCCACGTGGACGTGGAAAAGCGCACCGCGGCCCTGCGGGCCTTTGCGGAGGAAACGCCGCTCAACCAGGTGATCGGCAGCGGCGCGAAGACCGGCGTCATCTGCGCGGGCATCTCCTACCTGTACGCGCAGGAAGCGCTGGGGGACCGGGCGGACTATCTCAAGCTGGGCATGGTCTGGCCGCTGCCTGAGGAAAAAATCCGCGCTTTCGTTGCCAGCCACGAGCAGGTCTATGTCATTGAACAGCTGGATCCCTTCATTGAGAGCCACGTCCGGGCGCTTGGCCTGCAGGTGACCGGCAAGTCCGCGTTTACCCTGCTGGGCGAGTACACCGCCGCGATGATCCGCCAGGCGGTGCTGGGGGAGGCTGCGCCGGCCTGCGCGGCCGCAGAGGTGTCCGCGCCCGTGCGCCCGCCCGTCATGTGCCCCGGCTGTCCGCACCGCGGCACCTTCTACGTGCTGAAAAAGCTCGGACTGACCGTCGCGGGCGATATCGGCTGCTATACCCTGGGCGCGTCCGCGCCGCTCAGCGCGATGGACACCACCATCTGCATGGGCGCATCCATCGGCGCGGCCTTCGGCATGGGCAAGGCCCGCGGCGAGGCGTTTGCCCATAAGACCGTCAGCGTGATCGGCGATTCCACGTTCATCCATTCCGGCATCACCGGCCTGATCGACGTGGTGTACAACAAGGGCATCAACACCGTGATCATCCTGGACAACTCCATCACCGGCATGACCGGACACCAGGACAACCCGACGACCGGCAAAACCATCCGCGGCGAAAAGACGAAGCAGGTGGACCTGGAACTGCTGTGCAAGGCGGTGGGCATCGACCGCGTCCGCATCGTCGATCCCTTCGACGTCCAGGCCATGGAGGCCGCCGTGCGGGAGGAGACCGCTGCGGGCGAACCTTCCGTCATCATCGCCCAACGGCCGTGCGCGCTGCTCAAGTACGTCAAGTACGCAGGCCGCTGCGCCGTCCGTGCGGACCAGTGCCGCAACTGCCGCGTCTGCATGAAGCTCGGCTGCCCGGCCCTGACGGTCCGGGACGGCCGCGTGGTGATCGACGCGACCCAGTGCAACGGCTGCGGGCTCTGCGTGAATGTCTGCCCCTTCCACGCCATTGAAAAGGAGGCTGATCCGGCATGACCAATACAAGCATCATGATCGTCGGCGTCGGCGGCCAGGGGACCCTGCTTGCCAGCCGCATCCTGGGCCAGACGCTGATCGGCGCGGGCTATGACGTCAAAGTGTCCGAGGTGCACGGCATGAGCCAGCGCGGCGGCAGTGTGACCACCTATGTCCGCTTCGGGGAAAAGGTCTGGTCGCCGATCATCGAGCGGGGCGGCGCGGACATCATCCTGTCCTTTGAACTGCTGGAGGCGCTCCGCGCGCTGCCGTACCTGAAGCCGGACGGACAGATCATCGTGAACACGCAGCAGATCGATCCGATGCCGGTCATCACCGGCGCGGCGGAATACCCGAAAAACATTGCGGAGACGCTGCAGGCCCATGCCCGGCTGACCCAGGTGGACGCGCTGACCTTGGCCCGGACGGCTGGCAGCATCAAGGCGGTCAACGTGGTGCTGATCGGCCTGCTCGCCCGCCGGACCGACATTCCCCGCGCCCGGTGGGAAGAGGCGATCCACGTCACGGTGCCGCCCAAATTCCTGGACGTCAACCTCAAGGCCTTCGCCCTGGGGTACGAGGCAGAATAACCCCCACTGCCATAAATTCACGGCCCGCCCGGTATCGTCGCCGGGACGGGCCGTTTTTTGAGGCCGCAAAAACAGCTTGACACGTGACCGACCGTTCACTATAATAGGGCATGCATGTACGGTCGTTTTGACCAGTGGAGGGGTTGGATGGCAAAGGATACAAGGGAGCGCATTCTGGCCGCGGCGCTGGAGAAATTCTCGCAAAAGGGCTATGAAGGGACAAACATCCGTGAGCTTGCCGCTTCGCTCGGCCTGGTCAAGTCAGCCATGTACCGGCACTTTGAAAGCAAGGAAGACATCTGGAACGCCCTGCTGGACGAGATGATCGCGTACTATGCGGACCGCTTCGGCTCGGCGGAGCGCCTGCCGCCGGTGCCGGATTCCCTGGAGGGGCTGGTGCGGATGACCATGCAGATGGTCCGCTTCACGGTGTGCGACGAAAAGGTCGTGATGACGCGGAAGCTGCTGTCCATCGAGCAGTTCCGGGACGATCGGGCGCGGGCGCTCGCGACGAAGCACTTCCTGACGGGCCTCATCGATATGTTCACACCGGTGTTTTCCGGGATGATGGACAAGGGCCTGATCCGCAGGGACGACCCGGCCATGCTGGCCTTTGCCTATACCGCGCCGGTCTCCGCGATGATCCACCTGTGCACCCGGGAGCCGGAGAAGACGGAGGAAGCGCTCGGCCGGATCGAGGCGTTCAGCCGCCATTTCATCCGGATCTATGGGGCAGCCGTCCCGGAGGACGTGCGCTGATCCGCTCTACGCTGCGTAGGTTGCGCGCCGCGCCGAAACGGAGGATAATCGTCGCGTAAGGAGGCGATCACCGTGAATCAGTATGTCACAGGCGCGATCATCAAAAAGCTGCGGGAGAAGCAGCATCTGACCCAGGCGCAGCTGGCGGAACGGCTGCACGTATCTGACAAGACCGTTTCGAAATGGGAGACGGCCAAGGGCTACCCGGACGTCACGCTGCTGGAGCCCATCGCCCGGGCGTTCGGCATATCGGTTGCCGAACTGCTGGCCGGCACGGAGGTCTGCAACGCGAACCGGGCGGCCAACATGCTCAAGGCCGGGTTTTATGTGTGCCCGGTCTGCGGCAACATCCTGTATGGGATGGGGGAGGCCGCGATCCATTGCCACGGCGTCATGCTGACGCCCTCCGAGGCGGAGGAGGCGGACGATGCCCACCGGCTGCTGATTGAGCCGGTCGAGGACGAGTACTATGTCCGGATCGACCACGAGATGACGAAAACGCATTATATCTCTTTTATCGCCGCCGTTTCCCCGGACAGGCTGCAGCTGGTGAAGCTGTACCCTG
>CACXEB010000482.1 GCA_902766515.1 uncultured Eubacteriales bacterium | reverse complement strand
GGAACGCCAGGGCAACGCGGTTGACGATGAGTACAAGATGAGCGGCGACGTGCTGTGTATCTCCAACGGCGTCTCCTTCGACGATCCTGAGCTGGATGCCAAGTACCAGTCCATCGCCTATCCCGGCTATGAAGAGCGCGTGGCCGAAGCGCTGAGCCTGGCGAACACCGACATCTACCGCCCCATCAGCTACACGGTGACCATCCAGTCCGAAGCGGACTATGGCCTGACCATCAAGACCAAGCTGGCCGAACTGCTGGCCAAGTCCGTGACCTGCCCGCCCGCCGACTTCGACGCCGCCTATGACAATGGCGTGGCCGAAATCCTGAGCGCCGGCGGCGCCGAGATCGTCGCCGAGAAGCTGGCCGCCTATCAGGCCGGCGCCTATCGCGGCGATTATCCCGGCCTGGCTGAGTAATCCGTCATCGCGCATGATGAAGCCGCGCCCGGGGCCTCCCCCGGCGCGGCCAACGACCCGTACCGGAGGGCAGCCCCTGCCCTCCGGTTTCATCCTGTGCCGTCCTTTCTCCCTTGACATATCCGGAGCCGCGCAAGTATAATAAGGATGAATTTTGTGACGCGCCGGCGCAAGCCGGGCGTACGGAAAAAGGAGAAGACAACGCATGAAACGCGTCCTTGCCCTGCTGACCGTCCTGACGCTTCTCGCTGCCCCGGTCCTGGCCGACGAATTGTATATCCGTCAGCTGCCGCAGGAAACCTACCGCTACAACCCGGTATTGTCCCCGGAATCCTATCCCGAAGCGCGGCTGACGCTGGAAACCGCGCTGACCATGTTTTATTCCGGCAATGAACCGCCCCAGCTCGAGACGCTCTGCTTTCCGCTGCCGGAGGGGGCCATGGTCGACAGCTTTGATTACCATTCGGTCAGCACGCTTGATCCGGTCCGCAGCGTCCAGTATTCTTATGACCTCCGGAAAAGCATGAAAACCGACGATTTTCTGAAGAAGGCCGCGGATGAAAAGCGCATCGTCCTGAATGAGAGCAACCGGGCTGCCTATGTGAACACCGCTGTGAACCAGGCGTACGCGCTGATCCCCACCAGCCTCGGCGGTTCCACCCGCCTTTTCATCCAGATTTCACTGGATACCCTGAACGACAGAAGCGACGAAACGGCGGATGGACGCATCCAGCCGCTGTCCGACGCCATCCTGGCGGAGATCGACCGCGTGAGCGGCCGGATGCGTGTGAAGACATATTCGCCCTACTGGAGCGATCACATGTATGCCGGCATCAAGATGATCGACAGCTATGACTACGATTACATGCTGAAGCTGCGCTTTCCCACGCTCACGCTGACCGGGCCGGACGGTTCCCGGAAGGCAGTAGACCTCTTCCCCTGCAGTCTGAGCGTCGGGGATTTCGGCGGCGTCTATCACGCCGGCGGGCGTTCCTATCTCGAAGTATTCTTTGGGATGGACACCGTCTCCCTTGCCAAAAACCAGTTTGAAGCGCAGGAAGCCGATGCGCAGATGGTCATGCTGAACGACGGCCAGGCCGCCTATGTTTACCTGTCCGGGCTGACCAAATACGGCAGCGCTACCAGCAGCTGGATCTCCAGGCCGCTCGTTCATTACAGCCGGAAGAACGAGCAATACTATTTCAACCTGAAGGTCAGCGGCAATTATACGATCGACAGCCTGGACGCCTTCATGGCGATCGCCACGCCCTTCCTGGACGCCATCGAGATCCTGCATGCCAGCGACGACCCCTATATCCCGATGGCCACCGTTCTGGAAGAAACGCCCGATGAATTCCTCCCCGATTCCGAACCGCAGCAGGAAGCAGCGGAACCTGCCTCTGAGAGCTGGATCTGCACGAACTGCGGCATGGTCAATACCGGGAATTACTGCGCCTACTGCGGCGCAGCCCGGCCGGCTGCGGACACATGGACCTGCACGAACTGCGGCACAGCCAACACCGGCAAATTCTGCACCGAATGCGGGACGGCGAAGCCTGCCGCCGGTCCGTGGACCTGCACGAACTGCGGCACTGTCAGCGAAGGCAAATTCTGCCCCGAATGCGGATCACCGCGCCCCTGAGCACCCATATATAAACCATATAATCCCATCTGAACGATCTGACAAAAGGAGGACATTCCCATGAGCATTTCAAAGAAACCCTTTGGCAAGGACGCCGTCGGCCGTGAGATGACGCTGTTCACCATGACCAATAAAAGCGGTGCGTCCGTATCCGTCACCGATTTCGGCGCGCATATCGTCAGCATCATCGTGCCGGACCGCGAAGGGAAGCTGGCGGAAGTCAACCTCGGCTTCGACGAGCTGGCGCCCTACCTGGGATCCCACGGCAGCATGGGCGCGACCATCGGCCGCTTCGCCAACCGTATCGGCAAGGCCGCCTTTATGCTGAACGGCCGGACCTATCACCTGCCCGACAACGACCACGGCAACTGCCTGCACGGCGGCATTGACAATTTCCAGTTCAAATGGTTCAAGCCCGAGACCCTTGAGAGCGAGAACGAGGACGCGGTCCTGTTCACCTATGTGTCGCACGACGGCGAGGAAGGCTTCCCCGGCGAAATGCGCGTGCAGGTCACCATGGCCTTCGACAATAAAAACACTCTGACCATCCGCTACCTGGCGCAGGCCGATCAGGATACGGTCATCAACCTGACCAACCACGCCTACTTCAACCTGGCCGGCCAGGGCGACATCCTGGACCACGTCATCACGATGCACGGCGACAGGATCACGGAAACGGATGATGACCTGATCCCGACAGGCAAGCTTCTTCCGGTGGCGGGCACGCCGTTTGACCTGCGGCAGGGCGGCACCGTCCGCGCGGCGCTGGCCCAGCGCGCCGCCTGCCATCCGATCGACAACGCCAACGGCTACGACGTCAATTACTGCGTACCCGGCGAAGGCCTGCGG
>CACXEB010000481.1 GCA_902766515.1 uncultured Eubacteriales bacterium | reverse complement strand
GCGGCGGCCGAAGCCGGACTCGGCGTTCATCAGGTCCTTCTCCACTGTAATAATGGAAAAACCTTTGTGGCCGGCGATGCCGGTGATGATGTGCTCGCTTCCCTGACGGTCCGCGTTGTGACGGATCATGGTGCCGGGGTGCAGTGGATCATTTGTATTGCGGATATTGGTCGGAATGCCGGCGCGCCGGACGGGGAAAATCGCTTCCTCATGGAGGACGGAAGCGCCCATATAGCTGAGCTCCCGCAGCTCGCGGTAGGTCATGCTGGAGATATACTGCGCGTCGGGCACGATGCGGGGATCCGCCATCCGGAAGCCGGTGACGTCCGTCCAGTTCTCATATACGTCAGCGTTGACGGCCCGGGCGACCAGCGCGCCTGAGATATCGCTTCCGCCGCGGGAGAAGGTGTGGATATTGCCTTCCTCGTCAGCGCCATAGAAGCCGGGAATCACCGCGTTGGGGAGGGACGACAGCGTATCGGCGATCAGGCTGTTGGTCTCCTCCTCCATGAGCATGCCGTTTTTATCAAAACGGATGACCTTGTCGGCGTCCACAAAGGGGAAGCCCAGGTATTCCGAAAGCAGCAGGCCGTTCAGGTATTCGCCGCGGCTTGCCGCGTAATCCCGGGACACCCCGGTCATCATCGTGGAAGCGATCTTGGTGAATTCCGCTTCCAGCGGCACATCGATCTCCAGGTCCTGCGCGATGCGCTCATAGCGGTAACGGATGCGCTCCAGGATGTGCAGGAAGGGGCTGCCCACCTGGCGGGCGGCGGCGGCTTCATACAGCAGGTCGGTGACCTTTTCATCCCCGTCTCCGCGCTTTCCGGGCGCGCTGGGAACGATATAGCGGCGGTTCTTGTCCGAGAGGACAATTTCCTTGACTTTCCTGAATTGCTCGGCGTCGGCTAAGGAGGAGCCGCCAAACTTGCAGACCAGCATATTCTCTACTCCATTTCTGTCAATCTATCGTACGTCGGTAAACGGGTCAGTTCTGCCCATAGTAGGCATTCGCGCCATGCTTGCGCAGGTAGTGCTTGTCCAGCAGCGTCTGCTGCATCCGGCCCTGGGCGGGATTGAGCATCATGGCGTGCCAGTCCATAAAGGCGACCTCTTCGAGGATCACGGCGTTGTGGACAGCTTCCATCGGATCCTTGCCCCAGCAGAAGGGGCCGTGCGAATGAACGAGGACGGCCGGAATATCCGCGGGATCAATGTCCCTGAAGGTTTCGATGATCACCTTGCCGGTTTCCTTCTCATACTCGCCCTTGATTTCTTCTTCCGTCATCAGGCGCGTGCAGGGGATATCGCCGTAGAAATAGTCGCCCTGGGTCGTGCCCATGGCCGTGATAGCCCGGCCCGCCTGGGCAAAGGAGGTCGCCCAGCGCGAATGCGTATGGACGATGCCGCCGCACTTGGGGAAGGCGCGGTACAGCTCAAGATGGGTCGGCATATCGCTGGACGGGCGCAGGCTGCCTTCGACGACCTTGCCCTCCATATCCATGACCACCATGTCTTCCGGCTTCATCTGATCATAGCTGACGCCGGAGGGCTTGATGACAAAGAGCCCTTTTTCACGGTCAATGCCGCTGACATTGCCCCAGGTAAACGTCACCAGGCCATGGGCCGGGAGCAGCAGGTTCGCTTCACATACGACTTTTTTGAGATCTTCAAGCATGGGGAATCTCCTTTCGTCACAGGGTGTCAACGGCCGCTTTTTCCACCGGCAGGCATGCGCGGTAACCGGCCAGGAATTTCTCAAAGCCCTGGATATCCTTTTCGTCCGCCATGACGGTCGTGCTCCTGGCGTCCCGGAATACCCGGCCGTTCAGGTAGGCGGGTAGTGTTTCGCCCTCCGACTTCCAGAGCATGTACGCGCAGAGCAGTGCCATGCCGTACGGTCCGCCTTCACCGGCCGTCTCCATCACCGATACGGGCGCGTTCACCGCGGCGCTCAGCAGGCGCTGTCCGACCTCCGGCGTTTTGAAGAAGCCGCCGTGGCCGTACAGCCGTTCGATCGGGACTTTTTCTTCCACGGTCAGGATGTCCAGGCCAAGCTTCAGCGTCGCCAGGGCGGACAGAAGCAGCGTGCGCGCGAAATTCGGCAGGCTTATCCGGGCGTCCGGCTTGCGGAGGAAGAGCGGCCTGCCTTCGTCAAACCCGGTAATGCTCTCGCCCGAAAGGTAATTGTACGCCATCAGGCCGCCGCAGTCCGGATCGCCTTCCAGCGCCTGCGTGAACAGCAGGGTAAACAGCTGGCCCTTCGTGACCGGCAGACCGGCTTTTTCGCAGAATTCCCCGAGCAGTCCGGCCCAGGCGTTCAGGTCGCTCGTGCAGTTGTTGCAGTGCACCATGGCGACCGGGAGGCCGTCCGGCGTCGTGACCATATCGATTTCGGGATGCATGCCGATGGGCTGGTCCAGGACGACCATCGCAAAGTCGGAGGTTCCGGCGGATACGTTGCCTGTGCGCGGCGCAACGGAATTCGTCGCGGTCATTCCCGTGCCTGCGTCGCCTTCCGGCGGCGCGAAGGGAATGCCCGCCTGCAGTTCGCCGGTCGGGTCCAACAGCAGGGCGCCGGCTTCCGTCAGCGTACCCGCCGCGGCGCCCGCGGGCAGGACCTCGGGAAGAATGTCGCGCACACGCCAGCCAAAGCCCCGGTCCCGGATCAGGCCGTCAAATTTGTCAAGCATTTCCTGGTCATAGCTGAGCGTGTTGCTGTCCACCGGCGTGATGCCGGATGCCTCGCCGACGCCGGCGGCAAAGCAGCCGGTCAGCCGCTCGTGGATATAGACCGCCAGGGTATTCAGGTGGTACAGCTGCGGAAGGTGCTCCTCCCCGTTCAGGATCGCCTGGTATAAGTGGGCGATGCTCCAGCGCTGCGGGATATTGAAATGGAATTCTTCCGAAAGCCTGGCGGCCGCTTCACCGGTCATGGTGTTGCGCCATGTCCGGAAGGGGGTCAGGATCCGGCCTTCCCGGTCCGTCGGCAGGTATCCGTGCATCATCCCCGAAATGCCCATCGCGCCGGTCGTGTCCAGCGTGACGCCATAGCGATTCTTCACGTCCTGTTTCAGGTCCGCGAAGCAGGCTTGCATCCCGGCCAGAATGTCCGCTTCAGAATAGGTCCAGATGCCGTTCAGCAGCTTGTTTTCCCATTCGTGGCTGCCCGAGGCCAGCGGCAGGTGGTTTTTGTCGATCAGGACGGCCTTGATGCGGGTTGAACCGAATTCAAGACCGATGGCGGTTTCTTTCAGATTCAGCATGATAGACTCCTTTCCATGGACACCTGTCAGGTTGATTCAAATCATTTTAACATCTTGCCGCTTAAATTGCAATGCGCTGACAAACAAAAGCGGAAAAATTTTGTCAAACGGCCATGATTCATTGCGGTTCACGGCAATTTATGCTACAATTAAACAGATAACAGTCAGCCCCGGGACGCATGGCGATTGCCGCCGGCTGACTGCGGATGAATTCAGGTGAACTGACGGTTTTGAAACGGGGGACAGGATGGATTTATCGGCATTGAATGAGAAACAGCGGGAAGCTGCGGAAAACCTGGACGGACCTCTCCTGATACTGGCCGGCGCGGGCAGCGGAAAAACAAGGACACTGACCTACCGTATAGCGAATCTGTTGGATCATGGGGTACCTGCCTGGCAGGTGCTCGCGCTGACATTTACCAACAAGGCGGCGCGCGAAATGAAGACCCGCATCGGCGCCCTGATCGGGGAAGACCTGATCGACGATATGTGGGTCGGCACCTTCCATTCCATCTGTGTGCGGATCCTCAGGCGGGACATTGAAAAGCTCGGCTACCAGCGCAGCTTTACCATCTATGACGACGATGACCAGCTGCGCGTCATCAAGGACTGGCTGAAGCAGCTGAAAATGGATGATAAGCTGCTGCCGCCCCGCGAGATCCGCAGCGTCATCAGCGACAGCAAAAACAAGCTGATGTCCGCGGACGAATGGTTCAGCAAATCGGACAGGTCCTATCACGCGCAGCAGCTGCACGAAGTATACGTGCGGTATGAGCAGACGCTCCGGGACAACAACGCCCTGGATTTTGACGACCTGATGATGAAGACGATCCAGCTGTTCGTGGACAATCCGCCCGTGCTGCAGCACTACCAGAACCGTTTCCGCTATGTCCATGTGGACGAGT
>CACXEB010000480.1 GCA_902766515.1 uncultured Eubacteriales bacterium | reverse complement strand
GTCGGCGTGTGCGGGCTGATCGTGTACTTTGCCATCCTTCCCAGCATTGGGGATTCCATGCATGCCAGCTACCCGGAGTTTGCCGCGTGGCACTGGCCCTGGATGATTTTCCTGTGGCTCACGGCCGTCCCCTGCTATGCCGCGCTGGCCATGGGCTGGAAAATCGCGGATAATATCGGCCGGGACCGGTCCTTTTCCGCGGAGAACGCCCGGCTGCTGCAGCGCGTCGCCTGGCTGGCGGCCGGGGACACCGCCTACTTCTTTCTGGGGAACGTGGTACTGCTTTTCCTGAACATGAACCATCCCGGGATCCTGCTCATCTCCCTGCTGATCTGCTTTGCCGGCGTCGCCGTCACGGTGGCAGCGGTCTGCCTGTCCCACCTGGTGTACAAGGCGGCCGACCTGCAGGAGCAGAGCGACCTGACCATCTGAGAGGTGCGGCATGGAAAGAGAAGAAAACGGCGAAATCATCTTCAACATCGACGTGATGCTGGCGAAGCGCAAAATGAGCCTGACTGAGCTCTCCCAGCGGGTGGGCATCACCCTGGCCAACATGTCCATCCTGAAAACCGGCAAGGCCAAGGCCGTCCGCATCAGCACCCTGGCTGCGCTCTGCGACGCGCTGGACTGCCAGCCGGGGGATCTTCTGGAATACAGGAGGCGCGGATCATGATGAAAAGGTTCGCTGGCTTACTGGCGCTGGTCCTGGCGCTGGGCCGGCTGACTGCGGGGGACGGCCTGACCCGCAGGGACGCCGTCGTCGCCATGTTCAAAAGCAATGAAACACAGTTCCTGGAAGCCGCCCGGCAGCAGGATTTCAAGGCGCTCGAATCGATTGACGGCGTCATGGAGGTCAGCGTGGACGGCAGCTGCGTGGACATCTTCTGCGGCGGCGCCGGGTTTGGTCCCAGCACCCATTACTACGGGATCTTTTACTCCGGGCAAGACGACCTGTGCGCGGTGTCCATCGCCTGCTGCGGTTCCGCCGATCAGCTGACAGCTGACGGCGCGGGATACCGCTGCCGGCAGCCCGGCGGCGACAATGAGTACTACGTGGAGTCCCTCGGCCATCACTATTACTACTACGAGGCGCATTATTGACGGAGGAACAGATTGTGAGACGTTTCCGGCTGGCCGCGTTATCCTTTTTCCTGTCGCTCTGCCTGTGCGGATGCGCGGCGGGTATCCCCCGCGCCGTCCGCATGGCCAGCCTCTCCTTCAACCCTGAAACGGAAGGCCTGGTGCTGGTGCGGACCGTTGACGAAAGCGATGGCAGCATCCGGTACAGCGCGCTGGCGCCGGGGTCCCGGTGCATGGACACGGACGCCTTCACGCCGGACGCCATGCAGGTGACCACCGTCAGGGGGTTCACCGTTTTCGATAATCAGCCCGGACCGCTGCGGGCATATGACGAAGCCGGGGCGGAAGCGCCCTTCACCCGGGAGATCAGCGCCATCTGCCGCGCCATGCGGGAGGTGGACCACCACGTCCTGCAGTGCAGGATCATGAAGGTCGGGGACGAATGGTTCGCCTCCGCCATGCTGAATGTCAACCTGTGGACGCCCTACCGGTTCTATTGGTTCGACCGGGATACCGGAAGGCTGACGCTGCTGTACACGTTCGACGGCAGGGATGTCGCCGCGATCCGCGTCCTGTCCCCCGACCGCCTGCGCGCGCTGGACCAGGACAGCATCGGCGGCTGGGAGGACGATGATGCCGCGCCGCCCCGCACAAACACCCCGGGAGTTGGTTACTGTTCACGAGGTGAACAGTAACCGCATGGGGGATTGGCATCCCCCCTACGAAACCCCCCAACGGATTTGCCTGTCAGGCCTACGGCCTTCCCGGGCGGCAAATCCGCAAGGTTGGATTCGCTCCGCGAATCCTTCCTCGCACCGTACATGCCGCTGCTGCGGAATTTACGCGAGGGTGTGCCCCCTCGCGGCTCCCCTCCGCACAGTATCTGCTGCACTCCCATCCCATCGCCTACGGTTCGGCCTTCGGCCTCATCCGCCGGGTAAACCGGCGGACTC
>CACXEB010000479.1 GCA_902766515.1 uncultured Eubacteriales bacterium | reverse complement strand
GCGCGCCTCCCACAGGGTCATTTGCCATACGCGGTGCGTAAAGACATGCCGGGCGTTCCCGCGGAGCCGCACCGGGACCTCCGGCAGGCCAAGCCTGCGCAGGATCGCATCCGGCGCCGCCTCGTCCAGGGCGAAGACATACATCCCCATGAGCAGCGCTTCCTTCCGGATCCGCATATAGACGCTGTCCTGCCAGTAGATCAGCAGGACGTTGAGGTCCACCTGCCTGGGCGGCGTGCGCCGGGGCAGCACCGGCCGCGATTCCGGCCGGCCGCGCAGGCAGGCCAGGCAGCCGCCGCGTACCGGGCAGCGCCCGCAGTCCGGCGTGCCCGGCATGCAGACCGTCGCGCCCAGGTCCATCAGCGCCTGGTTATAATCCCCCGGCCGGCCGGCGGGCATATGGCGCGCCGCTTCCGCCGTCAGCCGTTTCAGCACTTCCGGCGCGGTCACGTCCTCCCCTTCGTCCGTCCAGCGGGCAAACACCCGGATCAGGTTGCCGTCCATCGCGGGCACCGGTTCACCGAAGGCGATCGAGGCGACGGCGGCCGCCGTGTACGGCCCGACGCCCGGCAGCGCGCGCAGCGCCTCCGCCGTCCGGGGAAAGTCGCCGCCGTACCGCTCCACGACGGTCCGGGCGGCGCGGTGCAGGTTCCGCGCGCGGGAATAATATCCCAGCCCCTGCCAGCAGCGCAGGACCGCTTCCTCGTCCGCGGCCGCCAGCGCCCGGACGTCCGGGAACTGTTCCAGGAAGCGTTCGTAATACGGGGTCACGCTCTCCGTCCGCGTCTGCTGCAGCATGATCTCGCTCAGCCAGACACGATAGGGGTCATGGGTACCGCGGAACACGAAGCTCCGGCCTTCCCGGTCGAACCAGTCCAGCAGGGCGGCGGCGAAATCATCAGGCATGGCCCTTCTCCCCCGACGATCCGCGGAACATCCACTTGCGCGCGACGCTGCCCGCCACCCGGAGGTACAGCGGCCGCAGCGCCTTGTCTGCCTGCTTCAGCGACTCGATGATCGGCAGGTGCTGCGGGCAGTGCTTTTCGCACCGGCCGCAAGCGACGCAGCGGACCGCGAAAGGCGGTTCGCGCTGCAGGCTGACCGTCTGCATGTATTCCATCCGGCCCGACTGCCTGCTTTCCGTGGCCATGCGGTTCCAGCAGCGGAAGGCCGCGGGGATATCGACGCCCTGCGGGCAGGGCATGCAGTAGCCGCAGCCGGTGCAGCCCACGTGCGTCCGCGCGTTGAACAGGTCCCGCAGCTGTTCGTACAGCCGGCGGTCCTGATCAGTCAGGCAGCCCGGCCGGGCCTCATCGGCCCAGCGGCAGTTTTCCTCGACCATGTCCAGGCTGTTCATGCCGGACAGCACACAGGTCACGCCGGGCTGGTCGTACAGCCACCGGAAGGCCAGCTCCGCCGGTTTGCGGCCCGGGGCGTCCCGCTCAATCAGGCGCAGCGCCTCCGCGGGCAGGCCGTTGACCAGCTTGCCGCCCCGGAGCGGCTCCATGATGATCACGGGGATCCCGCGCTTTTCCGCCGCTTCCAGTCCCCCGCGCCCCGCCTGGGTGTGCTCATCCACGTAATTGTACTGGATCTGGCAGAAATCCCAGTCGTACTCCTCCAGGATGCTGACAAACTGCCGGGTATCGCCATGGAAGGAAAACCCGATGTTCCGGATCCTGCCCTCGGTCTTCTGCCGGGCGATCCACTCGCGGATGCCCAGCGCCTCCAGCTTGCGCCAGGCGGCCAGGTCCGTGAGCATGTGCATCAGGTAATAATCGATATGGTCCGTCCTCAGCCGGCGCAGCTCCTCGGCAAAGATCTTTTCGACGCCCGCGATGCTGTGGACCAGGTACTGGGGCAGCTTGGTCGCCAGGTACACCCGGTCGCGCAGGTCTTCGCGCTCCAGGATCGCTCCGACGGCCTCCTCGCTGCCCGGATACACGTACGCCGTGTCCAGGTAATTGACGCCCAGTTCCACCGCGCGCTTCAGCTCAGACGCCGCCTTGTCCAGGTCGATGCCGCCGGCGCCGCGCGTCAGGCGCATGCAGCCGTAGCCCAGCACGGAGATCTCCCGGCCCGCCCGGTCTTTCCTGTATTGCATACACAAGCTCCTTATTCAGAGACAAATTACTGATTGACAGAAAGCATAATACTGATTCGAAAAGCAGTATAAATACAAAAAAATCCGTCATAAGGATGAACCGTTATGTCGGATTGCTGCAGCTTTTCCGCTGCACACAGGAAACCCAAGATGCCGCTGCCCTCTGTATATTTCACCCGCTCTATAGAACAGGCCGGAGCTCTGCGCGGTCTTTTGCCGTCCCCTGGCATGCCGTAAGGCAAGGGGGCGTGACAGCCGAACCTGAAAACGACCCGAGCCCCGTT
>CACXEB010000478.1 GCA_902766515.1 uncultured Eubacteriales bacterium | reverse complement strand
TGGAAAGGAGGCTCACCTCATGGCAGGAGAAGCGCGAAATCTGAAGGTGCGCATCGACAACGTGTCGAAGGTGTACGAGACCCGCAACGGCCCGACCGATGCCCTGCGCAGCGTGAGCCTGGACATCTGTGAAAATGAGTTCATCTGCGTGGTCGGCCCCTCCGGCTGCGGCAAATCGACGCTGCTGAATATCATCGCCGGCCTTCAGATGCCCACCTCGGGCAAAGCTTACTGCAACGACCATGAAATCACCGGAACCGGCACTGAGCGGGGCGTGGTCTTTCAGCAATATGCGCTGTTTCCCTGGCTGACGGTCAAGAAAAACGTCATGTTCGCCCTGAATATGCGGGGCGTCAAGGGCCCGGCGGCTGAAGCCGAAGCGCTTGAATACCTGAAAAAGGTCGACCTTGAAAAATTCGCCAATCATTACCCCAAGGAATTATCCGGCGGTATGAAGCAGCGGGTCGCCATTGCCAGGGCCTATGCGGCCAATCCCGAGGTGCTGCTGATGGACGAGCCCTTCGGCGCGCTGGATGCCCAAACCAGGACACAGCTGCAGTCCGAGCTGCTGGAAACCTGGGAAAAGGATATGAAAACCTGCTTCTTCATTACCCACGACGTGGACGAAGCCATCCTCCTGGCCCAGAAGGTCATCATCATGTCCGCCCGCCCGGGCCGCATCAAGGAAATCGTGGACATTGACATTCCTTATCCCCGGAACCAGGAAACCAAGCTGCTTCCCCGGTTCATGGAGCTGCGCAACCATATCTGGGAGCAGGTCTACAAGGAGTATCTGGAAGTGCGCAAATAAACCCGGCAGGAGGGCATGATGAACGGAACCGCGGCTTTCCCTGTGCGCCTGGACAATCCCCGTGTATGGCGCGCCTATCTGGGCGGCGCTTTGCTGGACCGGCTGCACGGTCAAGCGGCGGGAAAGGACGATCACTTTCCCGAGGAATGGATCATGTCCGTCACCTCCGCCAACAATCCAAACCGGTCTGACCCGGCCGAAGGGCTCAGCCGGGCAGCGGAAACCGACCGGACCCTCTGCGACCTGCTGGAAAGCGACCCGCAGCGCTACCTCGGGAAGAGCAAAGCGGACCCCGGCGTACTGGTCAAGCTGATCGACAGCAGCGAGCGCCTGGGCGTGCAGGTGCACCCGGACAAAGCCGCCGCTCAGCGGCTGTTCCAAAGCGACTACGGGAAAACAGAATGCTGGCACATGCTGGGCACCCGGCGCATCAACGGGGAAGAACCCTGCGTGTATCTTGGCTTTCAGCCGGGCGTCACCCGGGAAAAATGGAAGGATCTCTTTGACCGCCAGGACATTCAGGGCATGCTCAACGCCATGCACCGGTACTCTGTACATCCGGGCGATACCCTTCTGGTGGAAGGCGGCACGCCCCACGCGATCGGTGCGGGCTGTTTCCTGATTGAGATCCAGGAGCCGACAGATTATACGATCCGCACAGAGCACGTGACGCCCAGTGGCTTTCATGTCGCCGACAGCATGTGCCACCAGGGCATCGGCTTTGACAAAATGTTCGATGTCTTCCATTACCAGGGCCTGGCGCGCAGCGAGAACCGCGGCCGGTGCTTTGTGCCCGCAACAACGAGCCTGGAAACAGAGGCCGGAAGGATCGTTTCGCTCATCGGTTACGACCGCACGCCCTGCTTTGCGCTGGAAGAAATCCAGGTCACCGGAAAAATGGAAGTGCCGGCCATCCCTTCATTCTATGGCCTGTACATTCTGGCGGGAAGCGGCGTGATGCGGATGAACCGCTGCCAGGCGGCGCTGGAAAAAACAGCGCAATTCTTTGTTCCTGCCGGAGCGCCCGCTTTGGAAATCGAAGCGGAGAAGGACAAGCCCTTGCGCATCATGCGCTTTCTGGGGCCGAAGGCCGCCCTCACACTTCATCCCATATCCAAACGGGACACGATGCCCGTTAAATAAAGGAGGTATCCCCATGAAGAAACTGTTTGCCCTGATTCTCGCACTGGCCCTGTGCCTGTCCGTGGCCGCCCTTGCTTCCGCGGAGGACATCACCGTGGCCTACATGCCCAACTATGCTTCCCTCTGGTCTGTCGTCACCGGCATCCAGCAGGGCTACTTCGCCGAGGAGGGCCTGAACGTGACCCTCTATGAGTTTGCCGACGGCCCCACCATCATCGCCGCCATGGAAAACGGCTCCATCAACCTGGGCTACATCGGACCCGGCGCCCACAAGCTGTGCATTGCCGGCCGCGCCAACATCTTCTGCATGAGCCAGATCGGCAATTCCGACGCCGTGCTCGCCAGCAAGAAGGCCGGCATTGAAACCGCGGCCCAGTTGAAGGGCAAGAAGGTGGGCTACGCCTCCGGCACCTCCTCTGAAATGATCCTCCGCTACTGCCTCGAAGACGCCGGCCTGGCCTGGGACGATATTCAGGCCTTTGAAATGGACGCCTCCTCGCTGGCCAACGCAATGATCTCCGGCACCATCGACGCCTGCGCCTGCTGGAGCCCCTCCACCGGCATCATCATCAACGCCTGCGA
>CACXEB010000477.1 GCA_902766515.1 uncultured Eubacteriales bacterium | reverse complement strand
CGGTGAGGACGAAGTCCTGGCGGATGACGAGGAAGAGCCGGTCGCAATGGACGACGAGGAAGAATCGGAGGATGAAGAAGGCACCTTCGATGACGAAGGCCTCGGTCCGGAGTGGGAAGAGGAATAACGCGCTTTACAACAGAGGGATAATTTGATATAATCCCTGCAACGCGGACCTGTTCCGCGTAAAACTGAAAGGCGGGACTTGAAAGCATGCTTGAAAGACTCTTTGGCATTACGATGGCGCTGGCGGAAGGAGAAGCTGGCGGAGCGGGCGCGCAGCAGCCGCAGCCCCAGGGCGACGCCACCCTGCAGCTGATCTCCATGCTCGTCAGCATGGGCCTGATGGTCGCGGTATTCTATTTTCTGCTGATCCGGCCGCAGCGCAAAAAGGACAAGAAAGTCAAGGAAATGCTGGCGGCCCTCAAGAAGGGTGACCGGATCTGCACGATCGGCGGCATCTACGGCACGATCACGAGCATCAAGGACGACACCATCACGCTGGCTGTGGGCGGCGACCGTACTGAAATGGTCATTGCGCGCTGGGCGATCCGCAATGTCGAAGAAGTTTCTGTCGAAAACGAAGGCGAGCTTCTGGCGTAACTGATTTCCGGGGAGACGACCCCTGTTCCGCGGCCATGTGACCATGCCGCGGATTTTTTAGGAGGAAATATGCTGTTTATCGGAATATGCGGCGCCAGCGGTTCCGGCAAGACGACCTTGGCGGAGGAACTGACGCGGGACCTGGCGGTCCCGACCACGGTCATCCACCAGGACGGGTATTACCTGGACCATTCGGAAATGAGCTTTGAAGAACGCTGCAAGCTGAATTACGACGAACCGAAGATCTTTGACCACGACCTGCTGTATGAGGATATCTGCACGCTGCTGTCCGGGCAGAGCATCACGCGCAAAAGCTATGACTTTTCGCGGCATGCGCGGGCGGATACGAATGAGATCGTCCGGCCGAACGAGGTGCTGATCGTCGAGGGTATCCACGCGTTTTATGACCAGCGCCTCTGCGACAGGATGTACCTGAAGCTGTATATCAGCGTGGAGCCGGATATCTGCCTGCTCAGGCGCATCTCCCGCGATATCAAGGAGCGCGGCCGCGACATCGACAATATTTCCGATCAGTACCTTTCCACCGTCAAGCCGATGTACGATAAGTACATCCGTAACTATATCCACGATGCCGACGTCATCGTGACCCGGGGCGGCAAGAACGCGAAAATCGTGGACATCCTGGCCGGTTACGTGCGGGACCAGCTGGCGGCGGACCATAAGGCGGCGGGGTTGCAGGCATGAAGATGAAGCATTGGTTGGCAGCGCTGCTGACAGCGGCGCTGGTTTTTACGGCGCTGGCCACTTCGGCGGAAGAAACCGCGCCCGCGAATTTCGGCGACGCGTTTGCGGAGCATTTTCTCGCGGACGGTGAGACGCCGGTCATCACCGAGTATACGTATACCAGCAGCACGCTCTCCATTGAGATCACGCTGCTCCGGGAAAACAAATCGGACATCTATGTCGCGGACATCTGGCTGAGCGATATGGGCCAGCTGCGGCGCGGCTTCGGCAATGGCAAGTGGCGCACAAAGATGAAGACGGTCAAAACGATCGCCCAGCAGGAAAACGCCCTCCTGGCCCTAACAGGGGACAACGGGCATAACTTTGACAAGGGCGTCGTGTTCGCCAACGGCGTGCGCCTGCGCAAAACGCTCAACCGCAAGCGTGATGTCTGCGTGATCATGATGGACGGCAGCATGGAAGTGATCCCCGGCGCGCAGCTCACGGCGGATAAGCTTGAAGCGCTGACGGGCCAGGTGTGGCAGAGCTTTCTGTTCGGGCCGGGCCTGTTTGATGACGAGGGACACGCGCTGCCGAAGTTCAGCGGCGGCGTGAGCCCCGCCAATCCCCGGGCCGTGATCGGCTACTATGAGCCGGGTCACTATTGCCTGGTACAGGTGGACGGACGGGGAACCAAAAGCCGGTTTTCCGGCAAGAACAGCGGGATGACGCTCAAGCAGCTGGCGGATTATATGGAAAGCCTGGGCTGCAAAAAAGCCTATAACCTGGACGGCGGCCAGTCGGCGCTGATGTGGTTCAACGGCCAGGTGATTTCCACGCCTTACAAGGGCGGGCGCGCCGTGGGCGATATCGTATACGTGATCGACACGGTCGCGGACGCCCCGGCTCAGGGAGAGTAAGTTGCGTTATTTCAGACGTTTTATCTGGTTTTTCGCCACCCGGCTGCTGGCTGTGACCCTGGCCGTGGGACTGCTGGTGATGGGCTTTTACCTCGCGATGAACGCCAGCCACATGTATGTCATCCTGAAGGACGGCATGGCCAAGCGCGCGCAGACGATCATGATGGCGGCGCCGGAGGATGACCTTCAGGACTACTTCACCGCCGCGTTCCTGGAATCGGATGCCGCGCTGCGGACCGCCCGCGCGGGCGGATCGCCGTACCAGCAGTACTATACGATCACCGGCTTTGACCACCGGATCAAAATGGATTCCGTCTGGTGCTGGCCCTGGGACCTGACAGCTGCCGTCGTCATGGAGGAGCAGATTCCCGCGATCGACGGCAAGATCAACAATGCCGGACGGGAAGCGATGAGCGCCCAGCAGCTCGGCAGCGCGCCGCCGCCCTGGACGTCCGGGCGGTACCGGGTGACCATGGTGCAGGAAAACGGCCACTGGAAAGTGAGCTCCATGGCCCTGATCGGGAGCGTGCCATGAACCGTCTGGCGGATATCCTGGCCCTTCAGCGGCCGGAGGCGCAGGCGGATCTGCCGCCGCTGCTGCTGGCGCCGATGGCGGGCATCACCGACTGGACGGTCCGGCTCCTGTGTGAATCGTACGGCTGCGACGCTGCCACGACTGAAATGATCAGCGCCCAGGGCTTCCTGAGCGCGCGAAAGACCCTGAGCGCTTACCGGCGGCTGATCGCCCGGGCGCCGTTTGAAAAGCCGCTTGCCGTACAGATATTCGGCCACGATCCGCTCTACATGGGGGAAGCGGCCCACGTCATGTCCGGGCTGCAGCGGTACAGCAGCATCGATATCAACATGGGCTGTCCCGCGCGGAAGGTGACCTCGAGCGGCTCAGGCAGCGCCCTGATGCGGGATGAGCGCCTGGCCGGCGCGGTGATCCGGGCAGTCGTCCGGGGATCGGT
>CACXEB010000476.1 GCA_902766515.1 uncultured Eubacteriales bacterium | reverse complement strand
TCCTCCTCCCTCAAGCTGGACCGCGAGGTATTCTCCTACCCGATGAAATGGATCCCCGAGGTCTTCCACTGGGAAAACTACAGCCTGATCTGGACCAAGGTGCCGATGCTGACCTATTTCAGGAACACGGCCATCGTCGCCATCTGCGTGACCTTCATCCAGACCCTGACCTCCTCCTTCGCCGCCTACGCCTTTGCCAAGCTCCGCTTCCGCGGCCGCAACGTGCTCTTCCTGGCGTATATCAGCACCATCGCCGTGCCGTGGCAGGCCTACATGCTGCCCCAGTACATCCTGATGCACGCCTTCGGCCTGTATGACCGGCTGCTGGCGATCATGGTGCTGCAGGCATTTTCCGCCTTCGGCGTGTTCCTGATGCGGCAGTTCTACCAGAGCATCCCCGACGAGCTCTGCGAGGCCGCCCGCATCGACGGCCTCAGCGAGTACGGCATCTGGGCGCTCATCATGCTGCCCCTGTCCACCGCCGCCATCGCCACGCTGGTCATCTTCACCTTCGTCGGCACCTGGAACGACTACATGGGCCCGATGATCTACCTGACCCGTGATGAGAACAAGACGATCCAGATCGGCCTGCGCCGGTTCATCCAGGAGAACTCCAGCGACTACCACCTGATCATGGCCGCGTCGGTCGTTTCCCTGGTGCCCGTTTCCGCCGTCTTCCTGGCGCTGCAGCGGTATTTCATCGAAGGCATCGCCACCAGCGGCCTGAAGGGCTGACCGCGGCGTTTTTCCCCCATCGCCGGACGCCTTTGCAGACAGCCGTCCGGCGCGTCATCAAGGAGGCAGTATGTTTGGCGAATACCTGGACCGGCACCCCATGGCGGAGCTTTTACTGAAGGAGCCGCCCGCCCCGTTCCTGCCCGCGGATGACAGCGCCTGGGAGAACCTGCCGCAGGCGTATCGCGACGAGATCCTGCGCGAGGCCGACGCGTACCGTCCGCAGCCCTATCCCATGCGGACGGCTGCCGGATTCCTGGCCTTTGTGCGCGACGGCAGCCGGAAGGCTGACGAGACGCCCTATTTTTTCCGGCGGCGGAAGCTGTGCTGGGCGGCGCTGGACGCCCGGATCCGCCCGGAGGTTGGCCTGGACGACGTGATCGACGGGATCTGGTGCATCTGTGAGGAAACCACCTGGGTCATTTCCGCCCACAACGTCAATCCCATTCCCGGCGCGCCCGCCCCGGCGGATTATCCGCTGCCTGACCGCAGCCGGCCGTACATCGACCTGTTTTCCGCCCAGACCGGCATGATCCTGTCGATGGTCGCCCGCATGCTCGGTCCCCGCCTTGACGCGGTGAGCCCGGAGATCGTCCGGCGGATCCGGGAGGAGGTGGACAGCCGCATCCTCCGGCCCTTCATGACGCACGACGAATTCTGGTGGATGGGCTTCCGCCGCAGGGACCTCAACAACTGGACCCCCTGGATCCTTTCCAACGTCATCGTCTGCGCCTGCCTGAGCCCGATGGATGCCGCGGCGCTGGCCGCGCTGCTGGACCGGGCCTGCCGGATGCTGGACCGGTGGCTGGACGTGGTTCCTGCCGACGGCGGCTGCGACGAGGGCGCGGGCTACTGGAACGTGGCCGGCGGGGCCCTGCTGGACTGCCTGGAAGCGCTGGAACAGCTGACCGGCGGCCGGATGACCTTCTGGCAGGAGGAAAAGATCCGCAATATCCTCTCCTTCCCCCTGAAGGCGAAGGTCAGCGACGGCTGGTTTGTCAATTTCGCAGACTGCGACGCCCGCCCCTTCCTGTCCGGCGAACGGCTGCAGTACGCGGGCGAACGCCTCTGCGATCCGGCGCTTGTGGCCATGGGCGCACGTTCCCGCGGCACGCTCGCCGCGCAGCTCAACGACGTGCCGCACCTGACGCGCCTCACAAGCCTGCTGTTTCATCCCGCCGCCGACACCCTTCCGGCCGCGCCCCCGGCCGACAGCTGGCTGCCGGACCTGCAGCTGCGCGTTGTGCGCCGCGGGCGGCTGACGCTGTGCTGCAAGGGCGGGCACAACGGCGAAAGCCACAACCACAACGACATCGGGAGCTTCATGCTGTACGCGGACGGCGCGCCCGTCGTCGTCGACGCCGGCAACATGACCTATACCGCCAAGACCTTTTCCGCCCAGCGCTATACCCTGTGGAACACCCGCTCCGCCTATCACAACGTCCCCCTGGTCGGCGAAACGGAGCAGTGCGCCGGCACGGAATACGCCGCGCGGGACGTATGCTGCCGGCCGGACGGCCTCACGCTGGACCTCGCGGGCGCCTATCCTCCGGAAGCGGGGCTGGTCAGCCTCCGCCGTGAGCTGGCGCTCACCGAAGACGGGCTGACGGTCCGCGACGCGGTGACGCTGGACACGGCCCGGCCCGTCACCTGGGTCTTCATGCTGCGCCGCGAACCGCAGGCCGGTCCGGACGCCCTGGACCTGGGGCCTGTCCGGATGGCCCTGCCGGACGGTTTCCGGTGCGGCATCGAAGAGATTCCCGTGACGGACGCGCGGATGGCCCACAGCTTTCCCGGCAGCCTGTGGCGGGTCCGGCTGACCGCTCCCGCGGCCGCCGTCCACGATATCACCTGGCGCCTGACCGTCTGCGGCGCACAGCGATCCAAGGAGGAACACCATGAGCTTTGATATGCCGATGCCCCTGAAGACCCGCCAGGACATGGTGGACGCGGCCGTCCGCATGATCCGGCCGCTGACCGCCTGCCTGACCCCCGGCAAAGCACGGCTGATGATCGGGGCCGGCTCCGCCCATTATTCCGAGGACGTGGCCGGCATGGAAGGCTTTTCGCGCGTCCTCTGGGCCCTGGTCCCGATGCTGATCGGCCGCTGTCCCGAGGCGGAGCCCTTCTGGGCCCTCTGGCGGGAGGGCATCATCCACGGGACCGATCCGGACGATCCGGAATACTGGGGCGATATCGGCGATTATGACCAGCGGATGGTCGAAATGGCCGTCATCGGCACGGGGCTGTGCTTTGTGCCGGACCGCTTCTACGGCGAGCTGACGGAGGCCCAGCGGGACCACCTGATCGCCTGGCTCGACCAGATCAACCGCTATGACATGCCGAAGAACAACTGGCGCTATTTCCGGATCCTGGTCAACACCGGCTTCCTGTCCGTCGGCCGCCCGGTCAACGAGAACCGGCTCCGGGAGGACCTGGACATGATGGAAAGCCATTACGTCGGCGACGGGTGGTATTTTGACTACCTCACCAAGCGCGACTACTACACCCTCTGGGGCTTCCACTACTACAGCCTCGTCTACGCCGCCGCCATGCGGGACAGGGATCCAGAGCGCTGCGCCCGCTTCGTGGAGCGCGCCCGGCTGATCGCCCCGCGCTTCGCCTGCTGGTTTGACCGCGAGGGCCGGGCCCTGCCCTACGGCCGCAGCCTCACCTACCGGTTCGCGCAGGGAGCCTTTTTCGCGGCCATGGCCCTTGCGGGCGTGACCGCGCCGGGGCTGGACTGGGGTGAGATGAAGGGGCTGCTGCTCGGCAACCTGCGCGCTTGGCTGCGCCTGCCGATCTTTGACCGGGACGGGGTGCTGACCGTGGGATACGGCTATCCCAACCTCTGCGCCGCAGAGGGCTACAACGCGCCCGGGTCCCCCTACTGGGGCATGAAGACCTTCTTCGTGCTGGCCCTGCCGGAGGACCACCCCTTCTGGCAGGCGGAGGAGCGTCCCTTCGCGCCGCCCGCCCGCTTCCTGGACAGCCAGGTGCGGCTGCTCCTCACCCGGGACGAAGGCAACCGCCAGGTGGTGGCCTATACCGCCGGCAACCATGCCTGGGAGCACATGCACGAGGATGAAAAATACGAGAAGTTTGCCTACTCCACCCATTTCGCCTTTTCCGTGACCAAGGAATCCACCACCCTGAACAAGGGCGCGTATGACTCCATGCTGGCGGTCCGGCGCACCGGCAAGGACCTGTGGCACGCCCGCAGCGGCTGCGACCGCTTTGAGCTGACCGAAGACCGCGTGAGCTTTACCTGGTGTCCCATGGAAGGGGTGATGATCGACACCGTCGTCGCCCCGCTGGGCATGTGGCATGTGCGGCGGCACGTGATCCGCGCGGACTGCCCGATCCAGGCGGCGGAGGGCGCCTTCGCCGTCCGCAAGGACTGGGCCGGCGCCCGGCCCTGCGACCGGATCGCCTCCGTCCGCAGGGAAGCGGCCGACCGCGTGTCCGCCAGCGGCGATTACGGCACCAGCGCCATCTTTGCCCTCCAAGGCTACGGGAAGGGCGAGGTCATCCACGCGGAGCCCAATACCAACCTGCTGTATCCCCGCACCGTCATTCCCACCCTGCTGGCAGACCTGCCCCAGGGCAAGTCCGTCCTGATGTGCGCGGTCTATGCCGGTACGGACAGCGTATGTCCCGAAACCGTCCCCGAGGAGGTGCTGAAACTTGCAGAATCGCTATGAGACCTTCCTGGCTCAGGCCGCGGAAAAGTTCCGCCGCGGCGCGGAGGAAGCCCGCAGCCGGGGGATCATCCCCTACAAGAGCGAGAACGGGCAGTGGATCGAATCGCCCTACGACGGCAACAGCTGGTGGACCGGCGGTTTCTGGCCCGGTCTGATGTGGCAGTTCTACGCCGCCACCCATGACGTTTTCTACCTCGAGGAGGCGCGGCGGACGGAAGCCCTGCTCACCGCCGAATTCCGGAACTTCCGCTTCCTGAACCACGATGTGGGCTTCATGTACCTGCTGTCCAGCGGCGCGGACTGGAAGCTGACAGGCGACGAGCAGGCCCTGCAGGACACGCTGCACGCCGCGAGCCTGCTCATGGGCCGGTTCAACCCCACGGGGTTCCTCCGCGCCTGGAATGGCCCGGACCAGCCCGGCTTCGCAATCATCGACTGCATGATGAACCTGTCCCTGCTCTACTGGGCCAGCCGCCGGACGGGGGATCCCCGCTTCGCGAAGGTGGCGGACATCCACGCCGACACCACGCTCCGCGAATTCATCCGCCCGGACGGATCCGTCAGCCACATCATCGAGTTTGACCCGCAGACCGGCCGGCGCGTGCGCGAGCATCCCGGCCAGGGCTATGCCCTCGGCACCCAGTGGAGCCGCGGCCAGGCCTGGGGCCTGTACGGCTTCACCCTCGCCCACCGGAACACGGGCAATCCCGCCTATCTGGCAGCCGCGGAAAAGATCGCCGCGAACCTGATCGCCCACATCCGGCCCGATGGGCTGACAGACTGCGACTTCTGCCAGCCGGCGGACGAGGAGCGCATCGACAACATCGCCGGCGCCATCGCCGCCTGCGGGCTCCAGGAGCTCAACCGCCTCACCGGGCGGCAGGACTATGAAACGGCCGCGCTGACCCTGACGGACGCCCTCCTGGACCGCTGCTGCGACTGGACGGACCAGCGGTTGGGCCTGCTGACCCGCTGCACCGCCAGCTATCATGACGACGGCGCCGGCCGCCATACCAATATCACCTATGGGGACTA
Source organism: uncultured Eubacteriales bacterium (assembly GCA_902766515.1). Next base: position 7,319 of record CACXEB010000476.1, on the reverse strand, counting down.
TTTCCTGGTCGAGGCCCTGGCGAAGCTCAGCGGCACCGACCCGATGCTGTGGGAGTAACTGATGATCCAGATTTCCGCCCATGCCGCGTCCGGCGAAGTCCTGGCAGCCGCGACCCATGAAAGCGAAGCCCTGCTCTGCGTTGACCGCGCTTACCAGCCCGGCGACGTGATCCGTATCTCCGGCGCGCGCCATATCATCGCCCAGTTGGACCAGGCGCTTCCCGCCGGAGAGGTCTTCCTGCCCAATAGCGCCATGACCTTGGCCGTCCCCGCCGGGGAGCACCGCCAGGCCTACGCGCCGGGCACCTTTGAAGCGTCCCGCCACGTCATCACGGCCCGGGCGATGACGCCCGAAGAGGTCCAGGCGGAGCGGAACGTCGCCCGCAACCCCGCCGACCTGCGGGGGGATACGGACTTCTTTCCGCACTGCACCGCCAACGTTGAAACCCGCAATGAGGCCTGCTTCTGCGCCCGGAACGTCATCGACGGCTTCCGGCTGAACACCAGCCACGGCGAATGGCCCTACCAGAGCTGGGGCATCGGCGCCCGCGAGGACGCCTGGTGCCTGCTCGACCTGGGCCGCCCCGTGCGCGTCCGGGAGATGGCCCTGACCCTGCGCGCCGATTTCCCCCACGACGCCTATTGGGTGTCCGGCCACGCCGTGCTGTCCGACGGCACCGACCTGGCCTTCCCCCTGCGGAAGACCGGCGACCGCCAGTTCATCCCCCTCGGAGACCGGGTCGTCTCCTGGCTGCGGCTGGAGCGCCTGCAGAAAAGCGATGATCCTTCCGCCTTCCCCGCCCTGACCGAATGGGAGGTATTCGGACGGGAGGAATGATGACCGTAAAACCGGCCCCCGCGCATCACGGGGGCCGGTTTTGCTGTGTATGGACGGCAGAACGGGGAATCGGCATCATTCCCGTTCGAACAGGGTGAAATGATTGCATCCGTCCCCGCTCCGGACAACGTTGCAGGTCACGCCGCCCGCCATGGCATCATATTCGGAGGCCATCAGCGCGAGCATCAGCTCCGGAAAGGCAGGATCCCCCACCGGGCTGTCCTCGCGGACGCTGAACAGCAGGAAATGATGCTTTCCGTCGTTCAGGGCGGGCAGGTCCCCCAGCCACTCGCTGACATGCGCCCAGCCGTCCCGGCTGAACGTTTTCCGCGCGTCCGAAGGGATCCCGCTCACGGCGCCGCCGTCCTCTCCGGAAACGGACAGGATCAGTTTTTTCATTTCCTCCGGATTTCCGCTGGACAGCTTCTCCAGGACTTCCTTCATGGCGCTGATATCCTGCCCGTCCATGGACTGCGCGATCTCCCCGCTCGCGTTCCGGCACTGCGTCAGCCAGTCCGCCATCACCTCGTGCACCCTGGCGGCGCGTTCCGGCTCCCGCGCATCGTCCATCCCAAGCTCCTGCCAGAGCAGCGGGTTATCCATCCGCCCTTCCATCAGGTTCGTCAGCGCATATACCATCTGCCGCATATCCATCGTTTCCCTGAGGTACGATCTTTGTATTTCCCGGATCCGCGCCAGCTTCTGCTCCTGCTCCTCAATCTTGCGCTCAAGCGCGCCGATCAGGCAGTCATCGTCCGCTTCCAGCAGCGGCCGGATCTCCTCGATGGAAAAGTCCGCCTGCTGAAGGGTCTTGATCTTCACGAACCGCATGGCCTGCGCCTCTTCGTAATACCGGTACCCTGTCCACTCATCCACCCGCGCGGGGGTCAGCAGTCCGATCCGGTCATAGTAGCGCAGCGTCTGGGCATTGCATCCGCACAGCCTGGCAAATCCCTGGATAGTGATCATACCTCATCCTCCTCGGACGTAAGCCTATCATTGCAGTTCAGTGAAAGGTCAAGCCCCTTTTTCAGTTTTTTCATGCTGTCCCGTCCGGCTGCCGCGCCATGGGCAGATAAAACGCGGCGGAAACAGCATCGACCATTAAATATACTTTCCCGTCACGCTCTCCGGCGCGCGTCGGATGGCTTCGGGGGTGCCGGCGGCGACGATCCGGCCGCCGTCCTTGCCGCCGCCGGGGCCCATATCCACGATGTAGTCGGCGCTGCGGATCACGTCCAGGTCGTGCTCGATGACGATCACGGTCGCGCCCTGGCCGATCAGGCGCTGGAAGACGGCCATCAGCGTGCGGACGTCCAGGGGATGCAGTCCGATGGTCGGCTCGTCGAAGACGAAGACCGCGTCATCCTGTCCCCGGCCCATCTCGCTGGCGAGCTTCAGGCGCTGGGCCTCGCCGCCGGACAGGCTGGGCGTCTCCTCGCCGAGGGTCAGGTAGCCCAGGCCCAGGTCATGCAGCACCTGGAGGCGGGCCTGCACCAGCCTGAGGTCCGCGCACGCGGCCAGGGCCTCGTCCACGCTCAGAGCCATCAGGTCCGGCAGGGACAGGGCAGGTCCGTCCTTCTTTGGGCGCTTCACCCGGCTGGCCTCCCGGGTATAGCGGGAGCCGCCGCAGTCCGGGCAGGGCACGTCCACGTCCGGCAGGAATTGCACGTCCAGGCTCACAGTCCCCGTGCCGTCGCAGACAGGGCAGCGCAGCCGCCCCGTGTTATAGCTGAAATCGCCGGCGGTGTATCCCCGCTCCTTCGCGTCCCGGGTCCGGGCATAGACCTTCCGCAGCTCATCATGGATGTTGGCATAGGTGGCGACGGTGGAACGCACATTGATGCCGATCGGCGTCGCGTCGATCAGCTTGACCTGCGCGATGCCGTCGGCGGAGACCGAACGGACATGATCCGGCAGCTTCCCGCCACCGGCTGCCGCTTCGAGCGCCGGAATCAGGCTTTCCAGCACCATCGTGGTCTTGCCGCTGCCGGATACGCCGGTGACCACGGTCAGCCGCCCCTTGGGCAGGCGGACGGACAGCGGCTGCACGGTATGGATCAGGTCCGTCTCCATCCGGATCTCGCCCAGGTCGAACAGCCGCTCCGCTTCCGTCCGGGGCCGCAGGACAGGCTGCGGCCCGTCCTGCAGGAATGGACCGATCATGGACGCGGGATTCGCCGCCAGCGCTGCCGGCGTGCCCTCCGCCAGGATCCGGCCGCCGCCTGCGCCGGCCTCCGGTCCCAGCTCGATCAGCCAGTCCGCGTGGCGCAGCACCTGGGTATCGTGATCCACCAGCACGATCGAATTGCCGTCCGCCGCCAGGTCATCCATGACGCCCGTCAGCCCCTCCAGGTTGGCCGGATGCAGCCCGATGGACGGCTCATCCAGCACATAGAGCACGCCGGTCGTACGGTTGCGGACCGCACGCGCCAGCTGGGTCCGCTGGCGCTCGCCGGTGGAGAGGGTGGACGCCGCCCGGTCCAGGGACAGGTAGGAAAGGCCAAGGTCCACCAGCCGCCGCGCGGTATGGTGGAAGGCCTCGCAGATGCTTTCCGCCATGGGCCGCATCGGTTCCGGCAGGGAGGCGGGCACGCCCCGGACCCATTCGATCAGCTCCGACAGCGGCCAGGTACAGACCATATCCAGGGAGACCCCGCGCAGCCGGAGGGACCTGGCCCGGGCGGAGAGCCGGGTGCCGCCGCAATCCGGGCAGACGTCCTCCTTCAGGAATTTCTCCACCCGCTTCATGCCCTTTTCGTCCTTCACCTTGCTGAGCGCGTTGAGGACGGTGGCCGTAGCGCTGTAGTAGGTGAAGTCCATCTCCCCCGCCGAGACGCTTTCCTTGCTTTTGGGCCGGTAGAAGATATGCTTTTTGACCATCGGGCCGTCGTACACGATGGCCTTTTCCGCGTCCGTCAGGTCCCGGAAGGGCACGTCCGTGCGCACCCCCATTGCCCGGCACACATCGGTCATCAGCGACCACATCAGGCTGTTCCAGGGCGCGACCGCGCCGCCGTCGATGGTCAGCCCCTCATCCGGCACCAGGGCCGCGCGGTCCACCGTGCGGATGAGACCGGTCCCGCCGCAGCGCTTGCAGGCGCCCGAAGAATTGAAGGCGAGTTCCTCCGCGCCGATGACCGGCACGATTTCCCCGCAGACGGGGCAGCGCACATCCTTCTCAGCCGCAAAATCCATCGTGGGCGGCACCTCGTGCCCGTTGGGGCAGCGGTAGGCCGACAGCCGGGAAAACATCAGCCGGAGGCTGTTCAGCAGCTCCGTGGACGTTCCGAAGGTACTGCGGATGCCCGGTACCCCAGGCCGCTGATGCAGCGCCAGCGCCGCGGGCACGTAGCGCACGTCGTCCACCTGGGCCTTCGCTGCCTGGGTCATGCGCCGCCGGGTATAGGTGGACAGCGACTCCAGGTACCGCCTGGAGCCCTCCGCGTACAGCACCCCGAGGGCCAGGGAGGATTTGCCCGATCCCGAGACTCCCGCCACGCCGACGATCCGGTGCAGCGGCACATCCACGTCCATGTTTTTCAGGTTATGCACCCGTGCGCCCCGGACCTCGATCCGGTCCGGCATTTCACGATGTTCCGACATACCTTTTCCCCAATTCCCGGAATCGCCCCGTGCCGCCTGGTCCGCAGCGGGCCGGATCCGATAGTTTCCGCCATTCCCGAAGGATTTGATGCAAGGGTTTGATTTTACTTCAACCGCCCCGCTGTGTCAACTTCGTCCGACCGCCGGCAGATGCCATGAGACTCAAAAACGTCCGGCCTCCTCCATATCAGAGCGCCGGACGTCTGTCAGGTTGTCAAAGCATGTATCAGGTTCCGCTCGCGGCCTGCCGGGCCTGCAGCAGGCGTTCCACCTCAGCCCGTTTTTCATGCAGCACACAGCCGCCGGGATGGTCCTCCAGCAGGACGCCGTCCGCCTGCAGCGCCAGGAAGAGCGGCGACCGGAGCGCCTCCCGGAGGGAAGTGTCCCGCACATTCACGTCCGAGTAGGGCGAGAAGGGGCAGGGTTCCGCGCCGCCGTGGGAGTTGATGTGGAAGAAGCCGCGTCCCGCGGCCACGCAGCCGCCGGAGCTCTTCTCGTCCCCCGGGAAGGAGATATAGACCATTTCCGGGCTTTCCGCCCGCAGGATGTCGATCTCCCGCTTCAGGTATTCGCGGTCCGCGTCGCCGGGCGCCAGGTGCCGGCTTTCCTCCGTCACGGGCACAAACTCCACGAAGATGACGGCCCGGCAGCCCCGGTCGGACAGCTGGCGCAGGAAATCGCGGGAGGTGACCTCCCGGAGGTTCTCTGTCGTGACGGTCACCGACGCGCCGAAGATCAGCCCCCGCCGGCGGCATTCGTCCATATTGGCGACCAGCCTGTCGTACACCCCCGGGCCGCGGCGGGCGTCGGTCACAGCCTGTCCGCCCTCGATGCTCATGATCGGGATCAGGTTGCGCCGCCGGGCAAACAGCTCGAAGTACCGCTCGTCCATGAAGGTGCCGTTGGTAAAGATCGGGAAGAGGATGTTGGACCGCCTGCCCGCCGCCTCGATGATATCCCGGCGCAGCAGCGGCTCGCCCCCGGCCAGCAGGATGAAGCTGACGCCCAGGTCGTCCGCCTCCTCAAAGACGCGCAGCCATTCCCCGTCGGTCAGCTGCCGGACGGGCGCGGCGTCCACGGTGGCGTGGTTGCAGCGGGAATAGCATCCGGCGCAGTGCAGGTTGCACTGGCTGGTGATGCTCGCGATCAGGAAGGGCGGCACGTGCTCCCCCGCGTCCTCGGCCTTCCGGCGCTTGCGGGAGGCGGCGCGGCTGGCCGCGGCAAACTTCAGCATGGACGCGCTTGCCCGCGGGTCCTTCAGCGTCGCCCTGAGGATGTCGGAGACGACTCGCTCGACCCCCTTGGTCATGTATTCCTGAATGTCAAACGCCGGTTCGCCGCTCATATCTTTCCGGATCACAGCAGCGCCTTGACGCAGGCTTCCACCTCGGCCATGTCGGCGGTGGGCTCAAAGCGGGCGACCACCCTGCCCTGCCGGTCGATGATGAACTTGGTGAAGTTCCACTTGATGTCCGGCTTCTTGTCCCAGTCCGGATCCGCTTCGGAAAACATCTTTTCCAGGAGCGCCTTGTAGGGATGCTCGCCGAAGCCGGCAAAGCCCTTCTCGGCCTTCAGGTACGTATACAGTGGCAGCTCATGCTCGCCGTTCACGTCCGCCTTCTTCATCTGCGGGAAGGTGGTATTGAAGTGCATCGTGCAGAACTCATGGATCTCGTCGTCCGTGCCGGGCGCCTGCCCGCCGAACTGGTTGCAGGGGATGTCCAGGATCTCCAGGCCCTGGTCGTGATAATCGCGGTACATCTGCTCGATCGGCGCGTACTGCGGGGTAAAGCCGCAGCCGGTGGCGGTATTGACCACCATGATGACCTTGCCCTTATAGTCCGCCAGGTTCAGCTGCGTTCCCTTGCCGGTGGTGATTGTGTAATCGTAAATCATCTGCGATCCTTCCCTTTCATGAGAATTGTCTTTATTATACTCTATCCAGGTTTTTCGGTGATGCGTTATCGGTTGATTCGTCCGGGGGCTCGCCTTCCGCGTTCGATAAGGCCTTGTCCAGCAGCAGTTTGAGCTGTATCAGTTCCTCCGGCGCCAGGTTCAGGCAGCCCCGCATGGCCAGGGGTACCGCCAGCGCCTGCTCCCGGAGCGCTTCGCCTGCTTCCGTCAGCGTGATGACCAGCGTCCGTTCGTCGCTCTCCGGCCGGGTCCTGCGGATGTAGCCCAGCCGCTCGAGCCGCTTGAGCAGCGGCGCGAGGGTGCCCGAGTCCAGGCGGACCCGGTGCCCCAGCGCGCCTTCCGACATACCGCCGAACTCCCAGAGCGCCATCATCACCACATATTGGGTGTACGTCAGCTTCAGGGGTTCCAGCGGCTTGCGGTACCGGCGGATCACTTCCTTCGCGCAGGCGTACAGCGGGAAGCACAGCTGGTTGGCCAGGCGGATGCCCGCGTAGCGGTCCGAAGCGCCGGTCATGTCCGCCTCCATCCGGCTCTGCCGCGCCATCAGAAGCAGACCGTCTCCGGCGCTTCCGTGAAGGAGCTGAAGGTCGCCGTCGCGTTCCGGAAATACAGCATCTGCATGTTGCCGTCATCCGGGCTGTACATGCCCTTCAGGCTCGGCATCGCCTCCAGCATGGCGACCTTGACATCACGGCTGTCGTCGTTCACCAGCTCGCCGGCCACGCGCAGCCATTTGCCGTCCTTGAAGGCGCAGATTTCCACCTTGGGATTGGCAGCGATCTGTTTGGACACCGCCTTCACCTTGCCGGTCTCAATGTACAGCCTGCCGCCGGACAGCAGCACCGTGCCGAAAGGCCGGACCCGGGGCTGGTCGCCCTCGACCGTCGCCAGGTAATAGGTCCCCGCTTCGCTCAGGAATTTGCACACCCGCTCGATTGCTTCATTTGTCGCCATCGCT
>CACXEB010000475.1 GCA_902766515.1 uncultured Eubacteriales bacterium | reverse complement strand
CGCGCCGTGGCTGCCCTCCCGCTTCTCCGGCGAGATCGTCAGCGACGTGCAGCGCAAGTTCATGGGCACGCTGTGGAACACCTACGCGTTCTTCGTGATGTACGCGAACCTGGACGGCTTTGATCCGAAGGAGCATCCGCTGGCCGAACAGCGGCTGACCCTCATGGACAGCTGGATCCTGAGCAAGCTGAACACGGTGATCAAAACGGTGGACGATTCACTGGCCGCCTTCCAGGTGCCGGAGGCCTCCCGGGCGCTGACCGATTTTGTCGACGAGCTGTCCAACTGGTATGTCCGCCGCAGCCGCGAGCGCTTCTGGGGCAAGGGCCACGAGGAGGACAAGGACGCGGCCTTCGCGACGCTGTACCACGTGCTGGTGGTGCTGAGCAAGCTGCTCGCGCCGTTCACCCCGTTCCTGGCGGAAAGCCTGTACCAGAACCTGGTGCGCTCGGTGGATGAAAGCATGCCCGAGAGCGTGCATTTCTGCGATTTCCCGACGGCGGACGAAGCGTATATCCGGCCGGAGCTGGAAGCGCAGATGGAGGCGCTGCTCAAGGTCAAGCAGCTGGCCGCTTCCTGCCGCAACCTGAGCGGCCTCAAGGTGCGCCAGCCGCTGTCGGCCCTGTATGTGGTCGGCGCGGCGCTGGATGACGCGTACCAGGCCGTCCTCAGGGATGAGCTGAACGTGAAGCAGGTCGTCATCAGCGATAAAGCCAAAGATTTCGTCTCCTACCGGCTGAAGCCGCAGATGCGGACCCTGGGCCCGCGCTACGGCCGGCTGCTTGGCAGGATCAGCGCCTGGCTGAAGGAAACGGACGGCAGTGCGGCCGTCGAGGCCCTGGACCGCGGGGAGACGCTCGACTTCACCCTGGACGGCACGGAGATCTCGCTGTCGAAGGCGGACGTCCTCATCGAGACGGAGCAGAAGCCCGGCCTGATGGCGCAGTCCGAGGGCGGCATCACCGTGGTCCTGGATACCAACCTGACCGACGCGCTGGTTGCCGAGGGCTATGTCCGCGAGCTGATCAGCAAGGTGCAGCAGTGGCGCAAGGACCTGGGGCTGGAACTGACCGACCGGATCATCCTGGGCGTCCAGGCGAAGGACAGCGTGCTCGAGGCGATGAAGGCCTTCAGGGACCTGATCAGCCAGACCGTGCTGAGCGACAGCCTGACGCTGGGCCGGACGGAAGACGGGGAACTAAAGCAGCTCGACCTGAACGGCGAGCAGGCGGCGGTTTCCCTGCGGAAGGCGGACTGATCGGATGTTCCTGGCGGATCAGTGGACCGATTTTGAGGTGCTTGATACGGGCGCGGGCGAGAAGCTGGAGCGCTGGGGCCGGGTCGTGCTGGCGCGGCCGGATCCGCAGACGATCTGGCCCGCCGCCCTGCCCCCCGAACGGTGGCGTCAGGCCGACGCGCACTACCTGCGCAGCGGCAGCGGCGGCGGACACTGGGAGTTCCGGCAGACCCTGCCGGAGGAATGGACGATCCGCTACGGCGATCTCCGCTTCTATGTCCGGCCGACCGGCTTCAAGCATACGGGCCTGTTCCCGGAGCAGGCGGTCAACTGGGACTGGATGCGCGGCCTGATCGGGCGGCGGAACGCCCCTGTCCGGGTGCTGAACCTGTTCGGCTACACGGGCGGCGCGACCGTCGCCTGCGCGAGCGCCGGCGCGCATGTGACCCACGTGGACGCGGCCAAGGGCATGGTGGCCTGGGCCAAGCGCAACACGGCGCTGAACGCCCTGCCGGAGGACCGCTTCCGCTTTATCGTGGAGGATGCCAACGCCTTTGTGCAGCGCGAGCTGCGGCGGGGGCGGAAGTACGATGCCGTCCTGATGGACCCGCCGAGCTACGGCCGCGGTCCGGGCGGCGAGGTCTGGAAGCTGGAAAACGAGCTGTATCCCCTGGTGGAGGCCTGCGCGCGGCTGCTGAGCGAAGCGCCGCTGTTCTTCCTGATCAACAGCTATACGACCGGCCTTCAGCCCGCGGTGCTGCGCAACATCCTGGAGCGTACGGCGGGCGGGCGCGTGAGCGCCGAAGAAGTCTGCCTGCCGGTCACGGCGGGCGGCGTGCTGCCCTGCGGCGCGTCCGGCAGATCAACCTACGAGGAATGATTGGGGTCATCGATGGAAAACCGTTTGAATGTGGTATATGAAGACAACCAGCTGCTGGTGGTGCTGAAGCGCCCCAACCAGCTGACCCAGGGCGACGGCACGGGCGATCAGGACCTGCTGAGCGAAGCACGGGCCTATATCGAAGAGAAATACGAAAAGCCCGGCCGGGCCTACCTGGGCCTGGTGCACCGGATCGACCGGCCCGTCTCCGGACTGGTCGTCTTTGCGCGGACTTCCAAAGCGGCCGCGCGGCTGTCCGAGCAGGTGCGGACCCACGAGATGTGCCGGGAATATATCTGCGTCACGCAGGGGGAGCCGCCGCAGCGCTTCCGCCTGACCGACTACCTGAAAAAGGACGAGGAAGCCAACATGGTGCGCGTGATCCCGGACTACCTGCGGGCGGAGGGCAAGCTGGCCGTCCTCAACGGGGTCAACGTCCGGCACCTGGACGACAGGAGCCTGTGCGCCATCCGGCTGGAGACCGGCCGCGCGCACCAGATCCGCGTCCAGATGGCGCACGCGGGCTACCCGCTGGTGGGCGACCATCGCTATGGCGGGGCGGAGGATAAAACGCAGATCGCGCTGTATGGCATCCGGCTGACGCTGACCCATCCCACCCAGCATGACCGCCGGGTGTTCATGGCGCCCGTGCCGGAGAACCCGGTGTTCCAGCCCTTCGAGCGGGACATCCGCGGCCTGATGAACGTCTGGCCGAAGATCGGAGAGTGACCATGGCCGAGGGTTTTTCCTATGAGCTGATCCATGTCTGCACCCAGTCCGGCGCGCGGCTGGGCGTGTTCCATACGCCGCACGGCGATATCCCGACCCCCATCTACATGCCGGTCGGCACCCAGGCCACGGTCAAGGCCATGACGCCGCGCGAGCTGGAGGAGATCGACGCGCGGATCATCCTGTCCAACACCTACCACCTGCACCTGCGCCCCGGCGAAAAACTGATCGAAAAGGCGGGCGGCCTGCACCGCTTCATGCACTGGAACCGGCCGATCCTGACGGACAGCGGCGGGTTCCAGGTGTTTTCGCTGGCGGGGCTCCGGAAGATCACCGAGGACGGCGCGGCCTTCCGCAGCCACCTGGACGGCTCGCTGCAGTTCATCTCGCCGGAGATCTCAATGGATATCCAGGAGGCGCTCGGCTCCGATATCGCGATGGCGTTCGATATCTGCTCCGCCTATCCCTGCGAGCCCAGGGACGCCCGCGAGGCCATGGAGCGTACCCATCGCTGGGCCAGGCGCTGCCAGCAGCACCACACCCGCAAGGACCAGGCGCTGTTTGGCATCGTCCAGGGCGCCGTTGACAGGGACCTGCGCATCGAGAGCGCCAAGACGCTGGCCGACATGGACATGGTCGGCTACGGCATCGGCGGCCTGTCGGTGGGCGAACCCAAGCCCATCATGTACGAGATGCTGGAAGCCTTCATGCCCTATATGCCCGTCCACAAGCCGGGCTACCTGATGGGCGTCGGCACGCCGGACTGCCTGGTGGAGGGCGTCCTGCGGGGCGTGGACATGTTCGACTGCGTGCTGGCGACCCGCGTGGCGCGCAACGGCACGGTGCTGACCCGCGACGGGCGGATGGTCATCCGCAACGCGCAGTACGCGGAGGATTTCACGCCGATCGATCCGGAGTGCGACTGCTATGCCTGTACGGACTTTACCCGCGCCTATATCCGCCACCTGCTGAAGGTGGGGGAGATCACCGGCGCGCGGCTGGCCTCGATCCACAACCTGCGCTACCTGCTCCGGCTGATGGAGGAGATCCGCGACGCGATCGCCCATGACCGCTTCCTGGATTTCCGCCGGGAATTCTACGAACGGTATGACATGACCCGAAACTTCTGAGGTGCCCGATGTCCGAGCAAAGCGAACGCCAGATGTCCGTCAGGAAGCTGCTGGGCGTCTTCCTGCCCTACTTCGGCCGCTACAAGGCGGCCTTGATCTTTGACCTTTTCTGCGCGTCGCTGACGACGGTCTGCGAGATCGTCTTCCCGCTGATCGTCCGGGAAATCACCAACCGGGCGATGACCGCCCCGGAGACGCTGACCGTGGCCTGGGTGCTCAAGCTGGGCCTTCTGTACCTCCTGCTGCGCGTCATCGATACGCTGGGCGCGTATTACATGCAGTCCCGGGGTCATTTCATGGGCGCGCGCATCGAGGCGGACATGCGCACCGACCTGTTCAGCCACCTGGAGCGGCTGTCGTTCGGATACTACAACAACACCAAGATCGGCCAGCTGATGGCGCGGCTGACCAGCGACCTGTTCGACATCGCGGAGTTTGCGCACCACTGCCCGGAGGAGTTCTTTATCGCGGGCGTCAAGATCGTCGTCTCGTTCGCCATCCTGCTGAACATGAACGTCGGGCTCACCCTGCTGGTCTTCGCCATGGTGCCCATCATGGTCGTGCTGCTCCGGTACTTCAACCTGCGCATGCGGCTGGCGTTCAAGGAAGCCCGACACGAGGTGGGCGAGATGAACGCGCGCATCGAGGACAGCCTGCTGGGCGTCCGCGTCGTGCAGTCCTTCGCCAACGAGCCGCTGGAGGAGGAGAAATTCAGCGTCAACAACGGGAATATCCTCAAGGCCAAGATCCGCCAGTACATCGCGATGGCCGGCTTCGGATCGGTCACGCGCACGTTTGAGGGCGTCATGTATATCCTGGTGGTGGTCGTCGGCGCGGTGCTGCTCGCGCAGGGCCGCCTGCAGGCGGGCGACTACGTGGCCTACATCCTGTTTATCGGCACCCTGCTCACCTCCATCCGGCGGATCGTGGACTATATGGAGCAGTTCCAGCGCGGCCTGACCGGTCTGGAGCGTTTTACGGAGATCATGGAAGTGGTGCCGGACGTGCAGGACAGCCCGGACGCCGTACCGCTCGGCAGCGTCCGGGGGGACGTGACGTTTGAGAACGTATCCTTCCATTACAGCGACGATACCTCGCACGAGGTGCTGGCCGGGATCAGCCAGGCGGTGCCCGCCGGCACCAACGTGGCGGTCGTGGGCCCCTCCGGGTCCGGAAAGACGACGCTGTGCAGTCTGATCCCGCGCTTTTATGACGTGACCGGCGGCCGGGTGACGGTGGACGGCAGGGATGTCCGCAGCGTCACCAAGGCCAGCCTGCGCCGGGCGATCGGCGTGGTGCAGCAGGAGGTCTACCTGTTCTCCGGCACGGTGATCGACAACATCCTGTACGGCCGGCCCGGCGCGAGCCGGGAGGAGGCCATGGCCGCGGCCCGCCGCGCCGGCGCGGAGGAATTCATCCTCCGCCTGCCCAAGGGGTACGATACCTACATCGGCGAGCGGGGCGTCAAGCTGTCCGGCGGACAGAAGCAGCGGCTGAGCATCGCCCGCGTCTTCCTGAAGGACCCGCCCATCCTGGTCCTGGATGAGGCGACCAGCGCCCTGGACAACGAGTCGGAGCGCTATATCCAGGAATCGCTGCGCGAGCTGGCCAAGGGCCGGACGACCTTCACCATCGCCCACCGCCTGACGACCATCCGCAACGCGGACGTCATCTGGGTGCTGACCGACAGGGGCGTGGAGGAAAGCGGCAGCCACGACGAACTGATCAACAAGAATGGCCTGTACGCCGGCCTGTACCGGCTGTACAGCTGACGGAACTGGAGTCTGAATCATTATGCCTCGTAAAACCGTAGAACCCGTTCAGGAGGAGATCCTGATCCAGATGCCGCTGGAGGAGGTCATGCCCAACAGCATGATGCCCTACGCGGAACACGTGATCCTGGAACGCGCGCTGCCCCGGGTGGAGGATGGCCTCAAGCCGGTGCAGCGCCGTATCCTGTATACCATGCACGAGCTGGGCCTCACGCCCGACAAGCCCCACCGCAAATGCGCGCGCATCGTCGGCGACTGCCTGGGCAAATACCACCCGCACGGCGACAGCTCCGTGTATGACGCGCTCGTGCGCATGGCGCAGCCGTACAGCCTGCGGGGCGTGCTGGTGGACGGCCATGGCAATTTCGGGTCCATCGACGGCGACAGCGCCGCCGCAATGCGGTATACCGAAGCCCGCATGGCGCCCCTGGCCATGGAGATGCTCAGGGACATCGAAAAGGATACCGTGCCCTACCGCCTGAACTTCGACGATACGCTCAAGGAGCCGGAGCTGCTGCCGGCCCGGTTCCCCAACCTGCTGGTGAACGGGGCCACGGGCATCGCGGTCGGCCTGGCGACGAATATCCCGCCCCACAACCTGCGGGAGACGATCGAGGCGACCTGCCTGCTGATGGACAGGCCCGACGCTTCCACCGACGAGCTGATGGCGCTGATGCCGGCGCCGGACTTCCCGACCGGCGGCATCCTTCTTGAGACGCCGGAGCTGCGGCAGGCCTACGAGACCGGGCGGGGCAAGCTGACCCTCCGCGCCCGTGTGGACATCGAGAAGGGGGCGGCGGGCCGCACGCTGCTGGCGGTCACCGAAGTGCCGTACGGCGTCAACAAGGCCCAGATGCTGGAAAAGATCCAGAAGCTCCGGGAGGAAAAGAAGGCCCAGCTGAGCGCGATCTACGATATCCGCGACGAGTCGGACCGGACCGGCCTCAGGGCCGTCATCGAGCTCAGGAAGGACTCGGACCCCGAAAAGGTCCTCCGGTACCTGTACAAATACTCGGACCTGCAGATCACCTTCGGCGTCAACCTGTTTGCAATCGCGGACGGCAAGCCGCGGCAGATGGGCGTGCGCGAGGCGCTCCTGTACTACATCGGACACCAGAAGCAGGTGGTCACCCGCCGCACGCAGTACGAGCTGGAGCAGGCCCGCGCCCGCGCGCATATCCTGGAGGGGCTGATCGTCGCCGTGGATCACCTGGACGAGGTCATCCAGCTGATCCGCTCCAGCAGGACGGTCAAGGAGGCCCGGGAGGGCCTGATGGCGCGGTTCGGCTTTACCGAGCGCCAGGCGCAGGCCATCCTGGACCTGCGGCTCCAGCGCCTGACGGGCCTGGAGATCCTGGCGCTCCGGAAGGAGTACGAGGAGATCCTGAAGACGATCGACCGGCTGGAGGGCATCCTGAAGAGCGAAAAGAAGCTGATCCAGGTGATCCAGAAGGAGCTCAGGCAGGTGGCCGAGGCGTTCGGCGACGAGCGCCGGACGACGATCCTCCGCGAGGAGCGCTGCGAGGCTGAGGCGCCCGAGGAGACCGAAGCGCCGCCCGCCGAGCCCGTCAGGGTGGTCCTGACCGCCAGCGGCCTCCTGCGCCGCTACGACATCCGGATCTATGACAAGGTCAACTGGGAGGAGCAGAAGGAGCGGCCCGCCCGCGTGCTGGACACCGATACCGCCGCGACGCTGCAGCTGATGACCAGCAGGGGCAACTGCTACCTGCT
>CACXEB010000474.1 GCA_902766515.1 uncultured Eubacteriales bacterium | reverse complement strand
GCGGTAGCCGTTGGCCGTCGCCAGGGCCGTGTAGTCCGCCACGAACGCTGCCACGTCCCGCGCCTTCGCGTACTGGTACACCGTATAGGTCTTGCCGTTCAGCACATACCCCGTCCGGTTCAGGATGCCCTTCACCCCGGTCAGGCCCTCCGGATCCGGCACCGGCATCAGCGCCGTCACCGGCGCAGGTACCGCCGTCAGGCTGAATTCCGGCTGCCACTGCTGCTCCCGCACGCTCACCAGCATCCCCAGCTGGTCTTCCTCCGCGGTCGCTACCACCATCGGCGTCTTGAACACCGCGACGCCCGATGCCGTATGCAAGGGATCCAGCGTTTCCGCTTCCAGCGCCAGGCTGCCCGCGATCCCGTACCGACCGAGGTAGGTCAGCGTCACTTTCAGTTGCTCCTCCGCCAGCGTCACCGGCGCCTTGCCCCAGTTGATCAGCCGGACCGGGATTACCAGCCACCGGTACGCGTCGTCCCGCTCCCCGTTGTACTCATCCGCGAATTGCGGCGCGTCCAGCGCGATGTCCAGGCCGTCCGTATGCCGTCCGCTGTACTCAAACGCCGGCCGGACCACGCCAGGCACCGCCGCTGCGCTGAAGGTGAACGGCTTGTCCTGCGGCGTCCCGTCCACATCGAACGACAGGGCCAGCTCCGTTTCCGGCGCCAGCGCCGCGATCTCCGGCAGGCAGAACGTGAACACGCCATCCGTCTCCACCAGCATCTCCACCTGGTCCCGGTGGTACTCCGCCGTCGCCTCATACACGTACTGCCCCTGCCAGGTCAGCGTCGCTTTGACGCTCTCCTTCAGCTGGCACGTCACCGTGCCCATGTTCTGGATATGGGCGCTCACGACTACATACACGCTCTGCGCCGGCGCTTCCGCCCCGTTCAGGCTCCGCGTCCGGTCCACCGCGTTCACGGTGATTGCAAGGTCCGTCACGTCCGCACCCCACATCGTCAGCCCGCCGAACCCTTCGCCCAGCGCCTGCGTTGCCAGCAGGCACAGGCACACCAGCAACGCTACTATCCGACTCTTCTTCATACGCCTTCATCCTCCGTCAATGTGATTGCTTCGTCCCAGGTCTGTTCGCCCGCGCCGATCTTCAGCCCCAGGCTGCCTGCCTGGCCGTTCACGACCGCCAGCGGCACGCGGTACAGCGCCCGCCCGCTGCCGCAGGTCAGCGGCGCCAGCGTCTCAAAATCATAGGTAACGGTCCCTTCAAAGCCGTACCGGTTCAGGTAGGTCAGCACCATCTTGATGTCCGTCGGCGCGTAGGCCTTTTCCGACCAGTTGAACACGTTGAAGGACACCTCGATCCAGCGGTACGCCTCGTCCGTCTCACCCTCATAATTTTCAAGGAGGACGGCCTTCAGCGGCAGCACGTCGCCCGCGTCGCCATGCCGGGCGGCATAGGTGAAGCCGGAAGCCACGATCTGGCTGCCCTCGTCCGCCGGGCAGCGGAACGGTGCCACCGTCTGCTGGCCGTCAGCGGTCAGGGTCAGGGTCAGCGTTTCCTCGTCCGCCTGGCACACGATATCCGGCAGCTCGAACACGAGCTTTCCCGTCGCGCTGACCAGCGGCTGGATGACCGTCCGGTCGCAGACGATTTCCGCCTGGAATTTGTAATTGCCCTGCCAGGTCAGCACCGCGGAGACCGTCTGAGCCAACGGCTTGTCCTCCACCGTCCAGTTCATCAGGCTCATGTCCAGGTACAGCCACTTGTGCTGGTCCTTCGTCATGCCGTTGCGCTCCGCGGAGAGGGTCATATCCCCCAATGTGCACTCAAAGACGCCCGCGGCCTCCTGGTCCGGCAGCAGCGTCACCTGGCCGCCCTCCGCGCAGGCGCACGCGCCGTACGCCAGCAATGCCGCCAGCAGCCATACGATCCAAGTCTTTTTCATATTCAGGGCTCCTCCGTTTCAAATATCGTCAGCCAGATCACCGGCCGCACGCCATAGGTACCGATATCCGCAAAATCGCCGCTCGCGTTCACGCTGCCGTTCGCGTTCACCGCCGCGGCCAGGGTGGCGTCGCTGCCGCTGTCCCGGAGCCACCAGCCTGCCTGCTGGTCCTCCGCGGGCGGGGGCATCATCTGGGCTTCCGCCCACGCGCAGGCCGCCGCGTATGCCGCCGGCGTGAAGGACGCGCAGCGGTCACCGTCGTCCGCAAACAGGCTCCGGGCCTCCGCCACGGTCAGCAGGCCCGTTTCCCGGAACGCGACGCCGGCCAGCGCGGTCTCCGAGAAACCGCCGAGCCAGGCATGGAGGGAACAGCTTTCCCAATCCGTCGCCGTCATCATCGCCTCGTTGTAGCAGGACGCCGCGAGCGCCCGGGCGCTGATCACCAGCCGCTCGTCGCCGTTCGCGTCGATGATCCGCCACTCGATCGGCTCTTCGCCGTTTTCCGTGTCGCCGTCCTGCTCCGTCCGGCCGAAGGCGACGGTATTGCCGACCGCCCAGCGCTCCCGCAGGGCCAGCAGACGGGTCACCGCAACCATCTTCGGATCGGCGGTCAGGATCTCGTCGGTGTCGGCATAGCCTTTCAGCGTCTGGTACAGCGCGTAGGCGGCCTCGTCCTCCCCGGCTTCAACCAGGGCGGCGGCTTTCCGGTAATCGCACTCCTGCACCATGCGGGCGCTGTCCTCGTAATCTCCCAGCGCGGCGAACTGCGCCTTCGCGTCGTCAAACGCGCCGGATTCCAGGGTCCAGAGCGCCGCCTGGTAGTCGCACGCGAGGATGCGCTCCGCGCTGTTTTCATAATCGCCCAGCTGCACGTACAGGGCGCGGGCTTCTTCGATGTTCCCTGCTTCCAGCAGGGCGCCCGCGTACAGGTAATCGCACTCCGTCATCCGCGCCGCGCTGTCCGCGTAATTGCCCAGCGCGTCGAAGGCCGCCTTCGCGTCCATGTACGCGCCGTCCGCGATCAGCTGCTCCGCGGCGGCATACGCGTCCGTATAGGCCGCGGCGTGCGCGGCGCTGTCCGAATAATCGCCCAGCGCAGCGAAGGCGTCATACGCCTCCTGCGCATAGCGCTTGCCCCGGGCTTCCACGGCGAGCGCCTGGCGGTACAGGCATTCGGTGAACTGGGTCGCGGCGTCCGCGTATTCCTTTTCGGCCAGCTCGGCGAAAATCGCCTTGGCCTCCTCCAGCCGGTCCTCCTCCAGCGCCCGCTTGCCCAACGCGTAGCGGGTCTCCAGGATCTTCTCATCGGCGGCGGCATACTCCGCCTCGGACAGCATGGTGAACATGCTGAGCGCGTTGTCCAGGTCGCCGTTCTTCAGCCGGTCATCCGCTTCCGCGAACTGGGCGTCCAGATACATGCCGGCCGCTTCCTCATAGCCCGCGCGCTGCAGGATGCCCAGCAGGGCATAGGCGTCCTCATAGCGCCGGGCGTCCTGCATTTCCTTCGCAAGCCCGGCGATCTTCTCAAACATCGCCTTCGGCGCGTCGCTGTAGGTTTTCGATGCCAGCGACTCGAAATCGCTGTACACGTACCAGATGGATTCCGCCTTCAGCGCCGCGGACGCGTTGCGGAAATCCCGGTCCAGGATCTTGTCCGGCAGGGCCGAGCGCCGCGCCATGCTGTCGCGGAAGGTGATCACGCGGGTGTAGCTGTCCGTGGCTTCCTCATAGGCTTCCACGCTTTCCTGCTTGCGCGCCGTGTAGTAGATCGCCTCCAGCGTAGCGTCCGCGAAATCGCCCATGCTCCTTAGGCCGCTGATCGCGTCGTCATACTGGCCCTGGTCGCCAAAGTCCAGCAGCTTGGCATAGGTGGCGTACTTGGAGCTGTCCTCGTAGCCTTTCAGCTCCTCAAAGGCCTTGACCGCCTCCGCGTACTGGCGGTTGTACAGGAGCTTCTTGGCTTCCTCATACCTTTCGGCATTGTTCGGCCCGCAGGCGGTCAGCAGCAGCGCCACCGACAGCAGCAGCAGGCAGAATACGATCAGTTTTCTTTTCATACACTTTTCCTTTAATACATTACTTCAAAGGCAGGTCATACTGTCCGTCATACACGTTCAGGGTGACCTTGCAGTTGTCCAGGTCCGCCGCCACACGGTTCGGCACCAGGAAACATAAATGATAGGTGGTTTCCTCCAGCACGCCCAGCTCGGCGCTGCCCGACCCGTTCTGCTCCTTTTCCATATAGATCGGGAAGCCCGTGGAGATGCCGCTCAGGAAGCGGCCGTCCAGCACGGTCTGGTACGTCTCCTCCAGCATGGTCCAGGTGCCCGGGCGCTCGATCCATGACACGCCTTTATAGGTGACGGTCCCGTAGGATGAATCAAACTGGCCCCGGACGGTATAGGATCCATACGGCACGTCGCTGGTATCATAACCGTTGAACGTGAAGACGCCTTCGAAGGTGTCATCCTCCGCTACGGACTGGATCTCCAGGATGCACTCCCTGCGCTCCGGCGCCTTGACGTACGTGCCGCGCCACGTCCCCGTAAGCAGGCGCTGCACGTCGGTCACCGCCGGCTTTTCATAGAGGCTGAAGCTGTATCTCCCCTGGTACGACAGTTCCGCCTGCAGCATATACGCCAGGTCAACGTTCTCAAAGGACACGTTGCAGACGTCCAGGTCGATGCAGACGAACTGGTTCTTGTCGTCGCTGGCCTCGCCATAGGCGCCCAGGGTTTCCATGATCACCGCCTTGTGCGGACGGATCTCCAGGATGTCCGCCACGGTGATCAGCAGGTCCTCCTCCGTGGGCTCCGGCACCACGAGATCCAGGCCTTCCAGCTGCGGCGGCACCGTCGCGGGGCTTTCCGCCCAGGCCATGGACGTGACCAGCAGCATCGCCAGCAGCACGATCGACAGTTTCTTCACGGTATCATTCCTCCTTTATGATTATGATAGCGATATGCATCCGGTTTTCATCCGGGGCCGCCGGTCACTCAAAGACCTGGTATTCGACGCCTTCCGGCACCAGGGACACATCGTCCCACTCACAGATATAGCCCGATTTGCTCCATTCGGACGCCTGGCTGGTGCTGTCGGCGAACTGCCCGTCATAGCTGGCCAGCCAATACTGCTTTCTATTGTAATTGTTCGGTTCGCCGCTGCCCCAGTCGGCATAGACGAACGGTTCGCCGGTCACCCAGTACCAGTTGCGGTCCTGGTCGGCATAGCCGCCGTACCAGTACTTTTCCTTCTTCGGATAGAGGGACTGGACAAAGGCGTTCTCCGCGGCGTCCGTGATGGTCACCAGGTAGCCGCCCAGCGCCGCGCAGGCCGCTTTGGCCGGTTCCCAGTCGACCCGCTCCCGGATCACGGCGTAGGCATGCCGGGCTTCCGCACAGCGGCTCACCTGGAAGCTCTCCGTCCCGACGGCCTGGCCGTCCACGGTCAGCGTCAGGTTCACGTCGGCATCCTTCGCCTTCAGCACCATCGAAGGCAGGCGGAAGGTCAGCCGCACGTCCCCCACCTCCAGCGCGTCCAGCGCGTCGGTCAGGTACGTCACCGCCGGATCAAACGTGTAGCGGCCGCGGAAATCCAGCGCCGCCTGCACGGTGCCGTCCAGCGACATCCGGGTCAGGCCGCGGTTGATGACCTTCAGCTCCATCACCAGGTCGCGGTAGCTGTCGTCGTAGCCGTTGGTCAGGTTCAGGTAGGACCGGTAACCGGCGATCGCGGCCTGCAGGCCCTCCTGGGCGGTCAGCGCCTCATAGCGGAAGTCCGGCTCCGCGCCCATCCGCTGGTCGTCGACCTCCAGCACCGCCGGTGATTCCTCGGGGCACGCGTCCGCAGACTCCCACTCGCAGATAAAGCCGTCGATGTTCCAGCGGCTTGACTTCCCACTGAGGACAAAGTCGCCCCACTGGTGGTCCGAGTTGTAATAGGCCAGGTACATCTGGGTGCCGTTCTTGTCGTCCGGCTCGGTTTTGTACCAGTTGGTGAATTCAAACGGCTCGCCCGTGATCCAGTGCCACTGGCGGTTCTCGTCCGCGTACGCGCCGAGCCAGGGACCTTCATTCCGGCCGACCAGGGCATTCACGAAATCGCTCTCCGCCTGGCTGGTGATCGTGACGAGGTGGCCGCCCAGGTCCTCGCATTTCTTCCGGGCGTCCTCCCAGCTGATCTTTTCCATGTACTTCACGTAGGCGTGCGTATGGGGCATGGAAGCTTCCAGGTCGGGGACAAAGGACTGGGGCACGCCGTCGGCCGTGATCGAAACGTTCATCGTCCCCCGCTGGTCAAAGGCGACCAGGTAGGGCACCCGGAACACCAGCTGGACCGTCTGTGTCGCCATCGGATCGATGACCGGCTTCGCCGATTCCACCGCGGCGGGGTAGATGTACACGCCCCGGTAGGTCAGGCTGGCCGCGATGCTCTCCGCCACGGTCCTGGGCGTCACGCTGTTGTTGAACGCCTCGGCGGTGACAACGATATACCGGTAGGTGTCATCCTGCTGCCCGTTCCACGCCAGGCAGATCTTTTCCCCGGCCGGGGTGACGGTCAGGCCCGTCGCCGCCGCTTCCGCGGGCGTGAAGCCCAGGGCGAGCGCCTCGCCGGAGACGTCGATGTACGCACTGGACACGCTGTCGCTGATCGTCAGCTCCAGGACCAGCTTGCCCGTATTGTCCGCCGCCACCGCGCCGGGCAGGCTGAAGATGAAGCAGCCCGTGGTATCCACCAGCATCGGCAGCGATTCCTTCTCGAAGACGCATTCCGCGTCATAGGTGAACGCGCCGGCATAGTCCAGGCGGGCGCTCACGCTGTCGGCCAGCACATAGTCTGCCAGGTCATAGTTGCCGATTTCAAAATCCAGGATCAGGTAAGCATACCCTTCCTCCGCCTCCGACCCGTTCAGCGGATGGGCGGTCTGCAGCGTCTGCTTCGTGAACCGGAGCTCCAGCGCCAGGTCGCTTCCGAAGGTCGCAAGGGTCAGCTCGTCCGCCGGGAGGATCGGGTCCACCGTGGGCAGCAGCCCGATCCCCGACAGCCCCTCCGCCGCGGCGCAGGCCGTCAGACAGGCAAGGCAGAGCAGGGCAGCCAGCATTCTTTTCAGCATTTCAAAGCCTCCTTCATTTATGATGCCATTCCGTCAGGGAAACAGGGTGTAAACGATGTCTTCCGGCACCAGGGATACGTCGTCCCATTCGCAGATGTACAGGCTGACATCGTCCGAGTCCCGCCATCCGTCATTCCACAGGCGGGCATTATCCCGATAAAGCACAAACTCCTTGCCTGCCCAGTTATCCGGTACGCCTCCCCGCCATTCGGTAAAGGCAAACGCCTCGCCGGTCACCCAGTACCACTGCTGCCGGCTATCGTCAGTGTAACCGCCATACCAGATCAGCTCATTGGTGGCAACCAGCGATTTCACGAATTCATTCTCCGCCGCATCGGCGATCGTGACCAGGTAACCGCCAAGCGCCGCGCATGCTTCTTTCGCGGCGTCCCAGTGGATGCGGTCGCTGCGGAATATGCTGTACGCGTGGATCCCTTCCCCATGCTGGCTGATCCGGAATCCCGTCTCCACCGGGACGCCGTTGACGGTCAGGCTCAGCCGGACTTCCTCATCCTTGCCGTTGATCACCATGACCGGCACATTGAAGCGGAGGCGGATGCTCCCCGTTTCAAGCGTATCAAGTTCATCCGCGGAATACGTGATCTCCGGATCAAAGCTGTATTTATCGCGGAACGTCAGCGCCGCCTGCGCGGTATCCCGCAGCGTCCGCGCCGATGCGGCCGTATTGATGACGCCCAGCTCAATCACAAGCTCGCGATAATTGGCGTTCGCGCCTTCCGTCAGCCGCTGGTATGCCCTGGCCTCCGTGACCTTCACCGCCAGGTCATTGCCACCGGTCAGCTCATCATACGCAAACACCGGGGCATCCGACAGCGCAGCCGGATCATCATTCCGGACAGCCGCGTCCTCATACG
>CACXEB010000473.1 GCA_902766515.1 uncultured Eubacteriales bacterium | reverse complement strand
TAGCGCCGCTACGCCTCCCTTCGTTCCACTTCGCCGGGACGAAAAATCCATCTTGCATCTGTACATGGTTTAGACGTCAATCAGTATTACATGACGACAGCCGGATCGAAGGGGAGGACAGTCGGATGAAGAACAGGAAATTTCTGATCGTGGTGGATATGCAGAAGGATTTCATTGACGGTTCGCTGGGTACGGCGGAAGCCGAGGCCATCGTGCCGGCGGCGGTCCGCCGGATCCGCGAATGCCGGGCGGACGGCTGGACGGTCATCGCCACCCTGGACACCCATGGGGAGGATTACCCGGATACCCCGGAGGGCAGGAAGCTGCCGGTGCGCCATTGCATCCGCGGCACGGAGGGCTGGCAGCTGGACCGGCGGATCGCGGCCGAGACGCAGGGCTGCCTCATGGTGGAGAAGCCCACCTTCGGCAGCGTGAAGCTGCCCGCGATCCTGGCGGCGCTGGCGGACGGCGGGGAGATGGCGATCGAGCTGATCGGCCTGTGCACCGATATCTGCGTGGTATCCAACGCCCTGTTGCTCAAGGCGCACTTCCCGGAGGCGGACATCGCCGTGAACGCGGCCTGCTGCGCCGGCGTGACGCCCGACAAGCACCTGGCCGCGCTGGAAACGCTCCGGAGCTGCCAGATCGACGTGACGGCCTGACTGTTTCGGCTGATGATGGAGGGATCAGATGAACACGGAATTTGACGCGGTCCGGGTCAGGGACCGGCTGGTCGACGCGCTGCGGGCGCTGGCGCAGGCGCAGGGCTTCAGCAAGGTCGTGATCGGTATTTCGGGCGGCAAGGACTCCACGGTCACCGCCGCCCTGTGCGCGCGGGCCCTGGGCAGGGAAAACGTATACGGCGTCATGCTGCCGGACGGGGAGCAGAAGGACCTGAACGACAGTCAACGCGTGTGCGAGGCCCTCGGCATCCGGAAAAAGACGGTCAATATCGGCGCCATGCACGCGGCCCTGCACGCCGCGATCGGGGAGCGGGAGGACGGGTTTGCCGTCCCCTACAGCCGGACCAGCGACATCAACGTCGGACCCCGGCTGCGCATGACGGTCCTGCGCTATATCGCGCAGGGGATCGGCGCGCGGCTGGCGGGCACCGGCAACCTGAGCGAGCTGACCGTGGGCTACTGCACGAAGGACGGCGATACGTCCTGCGACTTCTCCGTCCTCGGCCGGCTGACCAGCGTCGAAGTGGTGCGGGTGGGGCTCACGATGGCGGAGCTGCCGCGGGACCTGGTGGAAAAGACGCCGGCGGACGGGCTGACCGGCCGCAGCGACGAGGAGAACCTGGGCCTGAGCTACGCGGACATCCACCGGTATATCCGGGAGGGCACCACGGGCAGCGCGGAGACGGATGAGCGCATCCGCAGCCGGGAACGGGCCAACATGCACAAGCGCAGGATGCCCGTCGCGCTGGATCCCTTCGCCGGGCCGGAGGCCTGAATATGGGGACGGCGCTGGCCTTTTTCGGGGCATTCAATCCGCCGACGGTCGCCCATCTGTCCCTGGCGGATTTTGCCCGGGTCCAATGCGGCGCGGAGCGGGTGATCTTCGTACCTTCCAAGGCGGCGTACATCCGCGGGGACCAGGGCAAGGACCGGGCGTATACCGACGCGCAGCGGCTGGCGATGCTGCGGGCGGCGGCCGTCCGCCGTTCCTGGATGGAGGTCAGCGACTGGGAGCTGCGCCAGGACCGCCAGCCGCGCACCTATGACACGCTGTGCCGCTTCCGTGAGGCCGGCTGCGCGCCGGCGCTGCTGATGGGTTCGGACAAGCTGTCCGAGCTGGAAACGGGCTGGCGGCATGTGGAGGAGATCGCCCGCGAGTTCGGCATCGTATGCCTGGCGCGGGGCAGCGACGCCTGCGAAAAGATGATCCGGGAAAGCCCCTTCCTGTCCGCCCTGTCGCCCTGGATACGGATCATTGAAACGCCCGGGGAGACCCGGCATGTATCATCCACCGCCGTGCGGCGCCGCGTGGCCGAGCTCCGGGCGCTTGAAGCGGAACTGCGGACGCTTGTGCCGCCGGAAATCCTGCCGCTGTTATGATCCCCGCCGCCGCGGCCGGCAATTCATCCAACCAAAAAGGAGGACTGCGCCATGAAACTGGAGCCCATCGTGGTTTCCCTGCTGGATACGGACCTGTACAAGTTCAACATGGACCAGGTGATCTTCCATAAGCACACGGACCTGAGCGGGGAGTATTATTTCCGCTGCCGCAACGAAGGCGTCGTGTTTACGAAAGAGATGTTTGAGGAGATCAACGCCCAGATCGACCATCTCTGCACCCTGACCTTCCGCAGGGAAGAACTGGATTACCTTCGCTCCATCCGGTTCATCAAAAACGATTATGTGGAGTTCCTCCGGCTGTGGCGGCCGATCCGGGATTACGTGACGACCGCCCTGACGGAAGACGGGCAGCTGGAGCTGGTGGTGCGCGGTCCGCTGTTTTCCGCCATGCAGTTTGAAATCTATCTGCTCGAAATCGTGAACGAGGTCTATTTCCGCATGCAGTATGATTATGACGCGCTGCGCGCTGCTGCGGAGGAGAAGCTCGACCGGAAGATCCGGGATTTCCGGAGCGGGAAATATACCTTCCGCTTTGCAGAGTTCGGCTGCCGCCGGCGGCTCTCCCGTGAATGGGAGGACGTGGTGGTGCGGCGCCTGACGGCGGAAACGGACAACTGCGTCGGCACGTCCAACGTGTACCTGGCGATGAAATACAACCTGACGCCCATCGGCACCTATGCCCACGAGTTTGTGCAGATGTACCAGGGCATCGACTCCATCCCGCTGGCGTATACCAACCATTACGCGCTGGAGGACTGGTACGACGAATACCGGGGCGACAACGGCACCGCGTTGACGGACACGGTCACCACGGACCTCTTCCTGCTGGATTTCAACCGGGCCATGGTCAACAACTTTTCCGGCGTGCGCCATGACAGCGGTGATCCCTTCGCGTGGGGCGAGAAGATGATCGCCCATTATGAGCGCTACGGCGCGGACCCCAGGACCAAGCTGCTGCTGTTCAGCGACAGCCTGGACTTTGACAAGGCGCAGGCGCTGTACGATCACTTCAGGGACCGCGCGAAGGTGTCCTTCGGGATCGGCACCTTCTGTTCCAATGACACCAGCGAAAAAGCGCTGAATATCGTCATCAAGCTGCAGACAGTCAACGGCCGCGCCGTCGCCAAGCTGTCCGACAGCCCGGGCAAGGCCATGTGCCGCGACGCGGAATACCTGGAGTACCTGAAGCGCTCGGTGGCGTTCCGGCTCCAGCGGGAACGGTAAACGGGGGATGAGCAATACGATGAACGCCAATACCATACATCCAATCGCCCGGGAAGAGATGGCGCGGCAGGC
>CACXEB010000472.1 GCA_902766515.1 uncultured Eubacteriales bacterium | reverse complement strand
TTGGTATCGGGGTATTCGCGCAGCGAAACCCATTCGTTGCAGTTGGTGACCAGCATGACTTCCGAGACGTCCGCCTGCGCCGGCAGCGCGGCAAGGAACAGCCAGCAGCACAGGCAGATCAGGAAAACATAGCGCTTTTTCATGTGGATGCCTCCTTTGTTCCGGTGATGTCCTCCGCGGTTAGGGTTTCCAGGTCCTCCCGGGTGATCTGTTCATAGCCTGCCAGGCGGTCAGCCTGGTGGGCGAGGGCGCGTTCAAACATGTTGCGCACGCCGCGGGCGTTGCCGAAGGCGCTCAGGTCTTCGCTGGCTTCGGTCAGCCGGGCGCGCAGGGCGTCGCGGGCAGCGTCGTCCTTCAGGCGGTAGCCGCTCTTTTCACAGCGCATGTCAAAAATGCCCATCAGCTCGTCCACCGTGTAGTCGGGGAACTCCATGAAACGGGTGAAGCGGGACTTGAGGCCCGGGTTGGAGTTGACGAACTGGTCCATGAGCTCCGTGTAGCCCGCGACGATCACGATCAGGTCGTCGCGCATGTCCTCCATCGCTTTCAGCAGCGTGTCCACGGCCTCCTGGCCGAAATCCTGCCCGCCGCCCCGGTTGGTCAGGGCATACGCCTCGTCGATGAACAGGACGCCGCCTTTGGCGGAGTCGATGACCTCTTTGGTCTTGATGGCCGTCTGGCCGACGTAGCCCGCGACCAGGCCGGACCGGTCCGTCTCCACGAGGTGTCCCTTGGACAGGATGCCCAGGCTCTTGTAGATGCGGGACATCAGCCGGGCGATCATCGTCTTGCCGGTGCCGGGGTTGCCCGAAAAAACCATGTGCAGGCTCATGTCCGGCGCAGGCAGCCCTTCCTCGCGCCGCCGCTGCATGATGGTCACATAGTTGATCAGGCTGTCGACCTCCTGCTTGATCACGTCCAGGCCGATATAGCCGTGGAGCTCTTCGCGGAGGTCTTCGATTTTCTCCGGCGGCTCCTCCCGGGGCGCTTCCGCCGGCGCGGGCGCGGCCGGCTGCTGTACGTCCTCGTTCAGCACGGGCGTGTCGTCCAGCGGAATGTCCGGCAGTGCGCCGGTGCCCTTGCGCCCCGGCTGGTTCATTTCCGCCGTCATCCGGGTCAGGGAATCGGCGCTTTCGCGGATCAGCCGCATCAGTTCATCGGCGGACTGCTCAAACGGGGTGTCCGGGAATACCGGCGGGTTCCAGCTGAGGATCGGATGCCCGGACAGGTCCGGCGCTTCCGACTGC
Source organism: uncultured Eubacteriales bacterium (assembly GCA_902766515.1). The sequence goes on along the minus strand of CACXEB010000472.1, from coordinate 3,031 downwards.
CCCGGCGCCTGCCGCCCATCCGGCGCCAGCGTGAGCCCGGGCGCTTCCGTCCGTCCGTCCGCCTGCGGCTGTTCCGGCGTCCCGGCCGGATCGTCCTGCGTGGGCCGCGTGCCCCACAGGTCATCCGTGACGCGGTGCAGGCCGTTGTGCGTCCGCGCGCGGATCAGCTCGTTCTGCAGCGCGATGATTTCATCCCGGCGGTCTTTCTGTGCCATTGGCAAGCCCTTCCTTTTCGATGGTATCTGTTCGCGCCTATTGTACCGTACGCCCGTTGAAAAAGCAAGAACAGAATTTCATTCATTAAATTAGGAAAGAAAACAAACAAAAGCAAAAATGTGTCCCGGACGGCAGAATTTCTTCCTGCACGTTGAAATCGGGCTGTGGGGTGATGTATAATAGCCGCGGACAAAAACGACTGCCGCGCTGCGGCGGCTTTTTCCCGGATGGAGGCCTGCTTTGAACCTGACAGCCCTGAAGCTTAAAAATTTTCGGTCTTATGCCAATATCACGCTGACACCGCCGGGGGGACTGACGGTCATCGCCGGGGAGAACGGGTCGGGGAAGACCAACCTGCTGGAGGCGGTGCATCTGTGCTGCCTGGGGCGGTCGCACCGGACCAATACGGACACGGACATGATCCTGAACGGCCAGGAGACGGCCGCGGTGCAGCTGACGGTGGAGCGCCGGGACGGGCGGCATGATACGGGGGTGCGGCTGTTCCAGGCCCAGCGGCGGAAAAAAATCTGCTATGTGAACGGCAAGACAGCGCAGCGGATCGGCGATTTGATGGGGCACGCGACCTGCGTGATCTTCTGCCCGGAGGACCTGGCGCTGGTGCAGGACGGACCGAACGTGCGCAGGCGCTACCTCGATATGCTGCTCAGCCAGCTGCAGCCCGCCTATTTTTTTGCGCTGCAGCAGTATACGACCGCGCTCCGGCAGCGGAACGCGCTGCTCAAGCAGCCCGAGAGCCCGCAGCTGAACGCCCAGCTGGACGCCTGGGACGAGCAGCTGGCGCAGACTGCCGCGCCGCTGGTCCGCCTGCGGGCGCAGATGAGCGAGCGGCTGAACGGCATGGCCGCCGTCCACTACCGGGAGATCAGCGGCCGGGAGGAGGAAGCGTTGGCGATCCGGTACGTGACCCAGCTGACCGACGATGATATCGCGGACCAGGCGCTCCGGCTGCTGCAGGCGCGCCGGCGGGACGATTTCCGGCGCCTGTCGACCACGGTCGGCCCGCACCGGGACGACCTGCAGCTGACCCTGAGCGGCGTCAGCCTGCAGGCCTATGCCTCCCAGGGCCAGGCGCGCACCGCCGCGCTCAGCATGAAGCTGGCCGCGTTTGACCTGCTGTGCGCCGAACAGGGCGAGCCGCCGCTGCTCCTCCTGGATGACGTGCTGAGCGAGCTTGACCCGGAGCGCCGGCGGCGGCTGATCGGGCGCCTGCGCGACGCCCAGGCCCTGCTGACCTGCACGGACGTCTCCGACCTGAACGGAGCCGAGCCCAACTGCGTCCTGCATGTGCGCCACGGTCAGATCACCGAATAAACACAAAAAGATTTTATTGACAACCGGTTTGGTCTGTGGTATCGTAGAAAAGCAGCCGCTTGAGAGGGGCTTTTAAATGCGCGTCGCGCTGCCCCACGGTTGAAACAGACCGTTCTTTGCCTCTGAGACAAGCTCAGCGGACGAAAAATTTAAGGAGGTGCTGCATATGTACGCGATTATCGCGACTGGCGGCAAACAGTACCGTGTGTCCGAGGGCGACACCATTTACGTCGAAAAGCTCAACAATGAAGCAGGTGACATCGTAACCTTCCCGGTGATGATGCTCTCCGGCGAGACCATCGCGGTGGGCAATCCCTACATTGAGGGCGCGACCGTGACCGGCAAGATCGTCCGCCAGCTCCGCGGCGAGAAGATCCGCATCCTCAAGTACAAGAGCAAGAAGAACTATCGCCGCAAGGCCGGCCATCGCCAGCCCTACACGCAGGTCGAGATCACCGGTATCAACGGCTGACATGACCCGCTGCGTCCTGTACACCCGGGGTGACCAGGTGGTCGGGTTCCTCTGCGCGGGCCACGCCGGCTACGCGGAAGCGGGGGAAGACATCGTCTGCGCGGCGGTGTCCGCCCTGACCGAAACCTGTGTCAACGCCATGGAAAGCGTCGCGCATGTGACGCCCACGGTGCGGACGGGGCCGGGCTTCCTGGCGGCAAGGCTGCCGCGGGACACGGAAAACCGGGACGCCTATCTCTTACTCAATGGTCTGACAGTGGGGCTGCGCGGCATCGCAGCGCAGTATCCAGAGCATTTCCGCCTGACATCCACGGCGGTATCCGATGGGAGGTAATCATATGCTTCAGATGAATCTGCAACTTTTCGCCCATAAAAAAGGTATGGGCTCCACCCGTAACGGCCGCGAGAGCGAAAGCAAACGCCTTGGCCCGAAGCGCGCGGACGGTCAGCTCGTGAAGGCTGGCAACATCCTGGTCCGGCAGCGCGGCACCCGCATCCAGCCCGGCCTGAACGTGGGCATCGGCAAGGATGACACCCTGTACGCCAAGGAAACCGGCATCCTCCGCTTTGAGCGCAAGGGCCGCGACGGCAAGCAGGCCTGCGTCTATCCGGAAGCCCAGGCTGAATAATCGCCGAAGCATACCCGGCTCCCTGAAAAAACAGAGAGCCGGGTTTTTTGTTATAATACTGCTTTCCGTCTGCATTCAGGATCTGGAGGATTTCGTGATGAAAAAGCTCATGGGACTGGCGGTCGCCCTGCTGCTGGCAATCGCCCTGCCGGCCGCCGTGGCGGCGGAGGAAGCGCCTGCCGGGCGGACGTGGACGGTGATGGTCTACATGTGCGGCAGCAACCTGGAAAGCGTCTACGGCGCGGCGACGGCTGACATCCAGGAAATGATTGACGCGGGGACGCGGTCCGATGAGACCGGCGTGCTGGTGATGGCGGGCGGCGCGGTCAGCGCGGGCGGCTCGACCTACTTCCGGGCGGGCAGCACCAGCGTGTATGAGATC
>CACXEB010000471.1 GCA_902766515.1 uncultured Eubacteriales bacterium | reverse complement strand
TCCCGCAGGCGCAGCAGGGAGGCGGGGATCTGGGGCTGGACCGGGTCTTCGAACACGTGCCGGGCGATGCCGTGCTGCCACGGCGCGCTCAGGGCGATGTATACCCGGCGGGCTTCCAGGATCTGTTTCATGCCGATCGTGATGCAGTAGGGCGGCATGCCCCGGATATCGCCGCGCAGGTACCCGTTGGCGTTGATGGTGCGGGTCTCCCGGCTGATGGGCAGCACCCGCGTCCCCAGGGCGGCGAACGCATCGACCGTGATCGGGTCCCCCGCCTCGGGCGGCTCGTTGAAGGCGATGTGCCCGTTGATGCCCAGGCCGCCGAAGCAGGCGTCCGCGCCTCCCAGGCCGGCGATCAGCCGGTCATACTCCGCCTCGCGCCCGGGCTCGGGGAAATGCCGCTGCGACGCGGGCATGACCAGGTCCGGCCGGACGCGGTCATAGAATTCCGTGTTCATGCGCTTATGGAAGCTCAGGGAGCTTTCCGGGTCGATCGTCTCCGTCGGGGAGACCATGTACTCGTCCATATTGAAGAAATGGACGTGGCGCAGGCTGATGTCCAGCCGGTTGACCAGCTCCGCCAGCACGGGATACTGCGCGGTGGGCCCGACGGGCACGATCATGACGCAGGGCTTCCGCTCCGCCGCGCACTGCCGGATGACCTCCAGCATGCTGAGCGCCATGTCCAGGTACAGGTCGCTGTCCTGGGCCACCACCTTCAGGTCAATGCCGCAGGGAAGACGCTTTTCCATCATCGTCGCTCTCCTTAATACTTGATTACGCTTCATGGCAGGGGCAGCCGCGCGCGAACACCTGCCGGACGGCAAAGTCCGCGTCCATGATCACGATATCCGCGTCCTTGCCGACCGCAAGGCTGCCCTTCCGGCGGTCCGCCCCGCACAGGCGGGCGGGCGTCAGGCTCAGCATGCGGCTGACGTCCGTCAGGGGGATGCCGTACCTGAGGTGCGCCACGCGCAGCGCGCGGTCCATGGTGCAGATGCTGCCGGCGAAGCTGACCAGGCTGGGCAGCATGGCGACCCCGTCCCGGATCACCACGTCCACCCCGCCCTCCCGGGCGCCGAGGACGCTTTCCGTCACGTCGGTCCCGGCCGCGCGCATGGCGTCCGTGATGATGGCCAGGCGCTCCGGCCCCTTGATTTTACAGGCGAGGAGGAAGGACTCCTTCGGCACGTGCCGCCCGTCGCCGATCAGCTCGATCGTGACGTCGTCGCGGATATAGGTAGCCTCGACGACCCCCGCGTGGGGGATCAGGTTTTCCTTGTGGTACGTGGTCACGGCGTTGTAAAAATGCGTGACGTGCGAGAAGCCCCAGTCAAACGCGTCCATGATTTCGGTGGCGTTGGCGTTGGTGTGCGCCGCCGCGCACAGGATGCCGTGCTCGCGCATGACGCGGGCGAAGAGCTCCATGTTCCGCAGCTCCGGCGCGGCGTCCCAGCGCAGGATCTGCCCCTGGGCGCGCCGGATGAAGCGCTCCAGCACGGCCCGGTCCGGCACGCGCTCCTCCGAGATGGGCTGCGCGCCCCGGGACGCCTGGGAGAAGAACGGCCCTTCCAGGTGCAGGCCCAGCAGCTCCGCGCCGCCCGCGGGCCGGTGGTCCACGCCCAGATAACAGTCGATGACCCTTTCCAGCGTCTCATCCGGGCAGGACATGGTGGTCACCGCCAGGGCGGTGGTGCCGTGCGCGCAGTGGGTGCGGGCGGCCTTCAGGAAACTGTCCGGGTCCGCGTCCATGAAATCCCCGCCGCCCCCGCCGTGCACGTGGATGTCAATGAAGCCGGGGAGGATGTACCCTCCCCCGGCGTCCACGCGGCGGGCAGCCTCCGGGCAGGGCAGGCCCATCGCGGCGATGATCCCGTCCTCGATCAGCAGGGAGCCGTTTTCCACGATCCGCCCCGGCAGAACCAGGCGGCCGTTTCCGATCCAGATCCGCTCCATGGCTTATTTGTTGTAGACCCGGATCTCGGGGATGACCGGGTTATCCGCCGCCAGCCGGACGGTATAGATCTTGGCGTCCGGGTGGCGCTGGAACAGGGAGACCGGCACGTGGCAGCTGACCGGGCCGTGCAGCGCCTTGCGCAGCATGGCGGCGTTCCAGTCGCGCGGCATGCACATGCGGATCTTCCGGGCGAAATTGATCTCCTTCATACCGACCGTGATGCAGTTTTCCGGGATGGCGTCCAGGTCCGCGCCGGCGTTCATGAACGCGTTGATGGTCCGGGTCTCGCGGGCGATTTTGAGGCACCGGGTCGGCCTTGCCAGGAATTCCTCATCGGTGCATTCCTCGCCGGGTTCCGGCGGCTCGTTGAAGGCGATGTGGCCGGTGATGCCCACGCCGCCCCAGCACATGTCCAGCTTGCC
>CACXEB010000470.1 GCA_902766515.1 uncultured Eubacteriales bacterium | reverse complement strand
CGAGCTGGACACGCCGGGCGAATACTATATCGACCGCGAGGACGGCCGGTGCGCGCTCTACTTCTATCCCCCGGAGGGCGCGCTGGATAAAGGGCGCGTCCGCCTCAAGTACTTCGCCGATCCCTTCTTCCGCCTGGAGGGAGCGTCCCATGTCGTCCTCTCCGGGCTCACGCTCACCGCGGGCACAGGCCACGCCGTCGTCCTGTCCGACTGCCGGGACTGTGAGATCCGGGAGTGCGAGATCTACAACTTCAGCCTGGACGCCGTCCGGATCGGGCGCAGCAACGGCGCGCTCTCCGCTGACCCCACCTACGCGGTTTCCCACGGCGGCTTCCGCAACCGGGTGACCGGATGCCGGATCCACGATATGGGCGGCGGGGGCGTCTACGCCGCGGGCGGTGACCCGAAATCGCTGGAGCGCGGCGATCACCTGGTCGCCGGCAATGAATTCTGGCATCTTTCCATGCTGCGTACCTATACCCCCGCCGTCTGGCTGGAGGGCGTGGGCAGCGCCGCAGAAGGCAACCGCATTCACGACTGTCCCCACATGGTGGTCCAGATCATGGGCAACGACATGGCGGTCCGGCGCAACCGGATCGAAAACGTCTGCCTGAACGCCTCGGACCAGGGAGCGATCTACGCCGGCCGCTGCGTGAACTGGCTGGGCAACGTCATCGACGGCAACATCATCCGCCATGTGGGCGCCTCGGACAACCACGGGGTGTACCTGGACGACGGCATGTCCGGGGCCATCATCACCCACAATCTTTTCGCGGATATCTCGGGGGCCTGCGTGTTCTCCAACTCCGGCTCCGGCCACCGGATCGCGGACAATGTGTTCCTGACCGGCCGGAATGCCGTGCGCGCCTGGGCCTTTCCCCCGGCGCGGCCGGTCCCCAACGAGCGCGTCCTCCGCGCCCGCTTCAACGACGTACTGCGGCCTGGCGACGGCAGGCCGGGCTCCAATACGCCGGAGCATATTCAAAAATGGTACGCGCACTATGCGAAGGATTACCCCTACCTGCCCCGGCTGTACTTCCCGCCGGAAGACGGGGTGGATACGGCCGATGAAAACTGCGCGCTCTGTCCCGCCCACGCCGTTTACAGCGGCAACGTGATCGTCGGCGGCGGCCGGCTCCATGACGGCGGGGAACGGTTTACCCGCTTCTATGACGGGACCTTCGGCCTGCCGCTTTATACCGCCGGGACGCCGGAGGCGCTGGGGATCGACATGGACAGCGGCAGGATCAGCGGGGATTCACCCCTCGCGGACGCCCCGGGGTTTGGCCCGGGCTGGATCCGGGCGTGGAACGAAGCCATCACGGAAGAGGAATAACGGCATGAGCAGAAACGATACGTATGCCAATATCGCCATCAGCGGCATCAGTACGGAGGGAAAGGGCCTCCGGATGATCGAACCGCCCGCGTTCGATCCCTTTCCTCTGCCGGCGGCGGAAGCGGAGGAGCCGCGGACGATCGTACCTTCCGGCATGCGTACGGAGGAAGAGCTTCGCGCCGCGCTCCGGCAGTGGAAGGAACGGATGGCCCCCTTCAGGGCGCGCCTGGCGCCCGCGCTGGCGGAAACGCGCAGCCGGCAGCCCCTGGACAGCTTCGACTGGCGGGTGGAGACACCCCTGGACCGGACCCATTTCGCCGACGCGCTGGCGGGAAGCGGCGCGTGGACGCGCGTCATGATCCCGCACTACGGGGAGCCCCTGGGCGAAGCAGCGACGATCTACCGCACGGTGTTTCATACCGGAACGCCCGGGCCGGACGAGCGGGTCTTCCTTCATTTCAACGGCGTGGACTACAAAGCCCAGGTCTTCGTCAACGGCGCCCTGGCCGGCACGCACGAAGGGTTCTTCGCGCCGTTTGAATTTGACATCACCCCCTGCCTGCGGGCAGGGGACAACACGCTGGCCGTGCGGGTGGAAAACGACTTCGTGCAGAAGCGCAGCCCCGCCGCGTTCGGCGGGGAGCAATACGGCGGGGACAAGCTCTACGCCGCCACCGGTCCCGGCTATGACGAGCCGCTGATGGGCTGGCACCACTGCCCGCCCGGCATGGGGATCTACCAGAAGGTATACCTGGAGACCCGGCACGAATGCCACATCTCCGGCATCTACGTGCGCCCCCTGCCGGAGGAAGGGCGGGCGGAGGCCTGGGTGCAGGTCCGCCTGTGCCGCCCCGGCTTTGAAAACGTGCGCCTGCGCCTGTCCGTCTACGGCCGCAACCACCGGCAGACGGTCTTTGAGGGCAGGATGATCACGCCCCGGACGGGCCGCCGGATCGGCCTGGGCGACACCTATACGGAGGCCATGCTCCGCGCGTCCGGCGAGATGGACCAGCCCGTGCCGCTGTACGCGGAAAAGGGCTTCAACGAGTTCAGGACCCCCTTCGAAATGCCGGATTTCCGCCGGTGGTCGCCGGATGAGCCGTGGCTGTACGAGGTCCAGGCGGCCCTCGTGCGCCCGGACGGCAGCGTGCTGGACGCGCAGGCGCAGTCCTTCGGCATGCGCTCGTTCAACATGGACACGGAGCGCGAGCCCCGGGGCACGCTGTACCTGAACGGCGAAAAGATCCGCCTGCGCGGCGCAAACACGATGGGCCACGAGCAGCAGTGCGTCCTGAAAGGCGATTGGGAGCAGCTGGAGGAGGATCTCCTCCTGGCGCGCATATGCCATATGAACTTCCTCCGCCTGACCCAGCGGCCGGTGCAGGAGGAAGTCTATGACCTGTGCGACTGCCTGGGCCTCATGACGCAGACCGACCTGCCGCTGTTCGGCGTGCTGCGCATCAACACCTTTGCGGAGGCGCTGCGCCAGACCGGCGAGATGATCGACCTCGTCCGCAGGCACCCCTGCAATGTCATGGTCACCTATATCAACGAGCCCTTTCCCAATGCGAACAACCAGCCGCACCGCCAGCTGACCCGTGAAGGGCTGGAAACGTTTTTCGACTGCGCCGACCGCGTCGTCCGCCTGCACCATCCGGAGCAGGTGATCAAGCAGGTGGACGGGGACTACGATCCTCCCTGCGCCTCACTGCCGGACAACCACTGTTACACGCTGTGGTACAACGGGTGCGGCATTCCGGCGGGCGCGCTGCACAAGGGCTGGTGGCTCCCGGTGAAGGAGGGCTGGAACTGCGGCTGCGGGGAATTCGGCGTGGAGGGACTGGATCCCGTGGACCTGATGCGCCGCCGGTATCCCGGGGACTGGCTGCCGCGGACCCAGGAGGAGGAAAACGATTGGTCGCCTGCCCGGATCGTGGGCGCGCAGACCGCCAACTTCCATTATTTCTTCTATGAGACGCCGCGCACGCTGGCGGCGTGGGCTGAGGCGTCCCAGCGCCACCAGGCCGAAGCCATCCGGCTGATGACGGAAAGCTTCCGCCGCAATCGCCGCATGGTGTCCTTCGCCGTCCATCTGTTTATCGACGCGTTCCCCGCAGGATGGATGAAGGCGATCATGGACTGCGAACGGCGGCCCAAGCCCGCGTATTTCGCCTACCAGCGCGCGCTGTCGCCCGTCATGGCCAGCCTCCGCACGGACCGGCTGCATATCTGGAACGACGAAACGCTGTCCGTGGAGGTCTGGGGCTGCAACGACCGAAGCCGGGACGTCCCGGCGGTGCTCCGGTATGAAGTCAGCGCCGGCGGGACCGTATTCCGCCGGGGTGACGTGCCCGTGACGCTGCCGGCTTCAGACAGCCTGTATCTCGGCAGCGTGGAGACGGCGCTTCCCCCGGGTGTGACAGGGCCGGTCACCGTCGCTGCGCAGCTGGTCTCCCCGGGCGGGGAAGTGCTGTACGCCAACGACCTGCAAATCAAAGCAACCGGAAGGCTGCCCGCCGCGCAGGGGACGGCAGCCGTCCCACCGGAAGGCGCCAAAGCCCGGGCCCTTTGCGAGGCGCTCGGGCTCCGCCGGGAAAGCCTGGACGACACCCGCGGACAGGCCGTGATCCTGTTGGACAGCTACGATCAGTACGATCGCCGGAGGGAGGCGCTGGACGCGCGCGTCGCGGCCGGCAGCCGGCTCGTGATGCTGGCGCTTCCCGACGGGGAGTACCGGTTCGGGGAAACGGCCTGCCGGGTCAAAACCAGCTGCATGATGCCCATGAACTTTGTGTCCCGGGATACGGGCCACCGCTTCGTCCGCGGCTTTGCCCCGGACGATTTCAGGTACTGGTATGATCCCGCGGCGGACAGGATCGAACCCATCCTGGAGCAGACCTTCACCGCCGACGGATGCCGGGAGATCCTGACCAGTGGCAATACCGACGCCGGGGGCCGCTGGGGCCGCGCCCTGGCCGTCGGCGAAATGCCGTACGGGCAGGGCAGCTTCGTCCTCTGCCTGCTGAAGCTGGACGGACGCACACCGCACAATCCGGCCGCCGCGCGGTTTGCCCGCCGGCTGCTGGACATCACCGACCGGGAAGTATAAATTCGGAAACCATCCACCACGGGAAAGGAAGCGATGCAAATGCTGCAGGAAAAACTGAACGACCGCCGGCTGCCCGACCTGATGACACTGAACAGCGGGCGGCAGGTCGCCACCCCCGATGACTGGCGCGCGCACCGGCTGGAGATCCTGGACCTGGTCAGCCGGGAGGAATACGGCTGTACGCCCGCGGCGCCGGACGCCGTCCGGGCGGAGATGGATCCCCTCTCCGCCCGGGGTGACTGGGCCAACGCCTATGCCGGCAAGGCGGTGAAACAGCTGATCCGCCTGTCGTTTGACGCTCCGGGCGGGACATTCACCTTCCCGCTGACGCTGATCACGCCGCGCTGCGTCCCCCGGGCGCCGGCCTTCGTGTATATGGATTTCGAGGCGGATCCCCCGTCCGGCAGCGTCCCCGTGGAGGAGATCATCGACCATGGCTTCGCCCTGGCGGCGTTCTGCTACCGGGACATCACGTCGGACGGCCCGGAACCCGACGGGCTGGCCGCGCTGTATCCCCGGGATGAAAAGACCGGCTGGGGCAAGTTGGGCATGTGGGCTTTCGCGGCCAGCCGTGTGATGGACTACCTGGAAACCCGCGCGGATATCGACGCCGCCCGCGTGTGCGTGACGGGCCATTCCCGCCTGGGCAAGGCAGCGCTGTGGTGCGGGGCGCAGGACGAGCGCTTCGCCATGACCGTCGCCAACGATTCCGGCTGCTCCGGCGCAGCAATTTCCAGGGGCAAAGCCGGCGAAAGCATCGAGATCATCGCCAAACGCTTTCCGTTCTGGTTCTGCGGCAATTACCAGGCCTGGCGCGGACGCGATTTTGAAGCGCCCTTCGACCAGCATATGGTCATCGCCCTGTGCGCCCCGAGGCGGGTGTACGTCTGCTCCGCTTCGCTGGACGACTGGGCGGACCCGGAAAGCGAGTTCCTGGGCTGCGCCGCGGCCAGCCCTGCGTGGCGCGCCCTGCGCACGCCGGGCCTCATCACGCCCGACGCCCTGCCCGAAACGGACGTGCCGCTCACCGAGGGCGGCGTCTGCTACCACCGGCGCCGGGGCACGCATTTTTACAGCCGGACGGACTGGCTGTGGCAGATGGCGTACCGCGAGCGGTGCCACGTCTGACGGAAAACAGGGAGGTACTTGAAATGCTGGAACAGGCGTTCTGGATCAGTCCCGTCATGGAACCAGGCGACGGCGCGATCGCCTTCCGCAGGCGGTTCCCCGGAAAGCCCGGGCGGAAGGCCTCGCTGACGGTCACCTGCCTCGGCGTATATGACGCGTATCTGAACGGGAAGCGCGTCGGGGATTTCATCCTCGCGCCGGGATGCACCGAGTATGAAAAGCGCCTGCAGGCGCAGACCTACGACGTAACGGACATGATCCGGACGGAAAACGAGCTGGTGATCACCGTTGCCAAAGGCTGGCACCGCAGCCGGATGATCCGGAAGCGCGAAAAGCTGTACAGCGCGCCCTGCGCCATGATCGCCGAACTGGCCACGGACGGGGAGGTCCTCGTTACGGACGGAAACTGGGAAGCCGGGCCATCCAATGTGGTGTTCAGCGATATCTGGGACGGAGAGACCTGCGATATGTCCCGGGAGGATACGGTCTACGGTCCCGTCCGGACCGTCAGCTGGCCCCGGGAGATCCTCCGGCCGCAGGAAGGGCCCTTCGTCAAAGAGCAGGAAAGGCTCCTTCCCCGCGCGCTGATCGTGACCCCCAGGGGCGAGCGCGTAATCGATTTCGGCCAGGAGATCACCGGCTACGCGGAAATCACGCTGACCGCCCGCAGGGGCGACCGCGTAGTCCTGTCCTGCGCGGAGATGCTGGACAAAGACGGCAATTTCTACAATGAGAACTACCGGTCCGCCCGGTCCCGGATGACCTGCATCTGCCGGGACGGCGAACAGACGTGGAAGCCCCGCTTCACCTTCTACGGCTTCCGCTATCTCCGCGTGGACGAATGGCCGGGCGAACCGCAGGCCGAAAACTTCCGCGCCGTCGCCGTGTATTCAGACATGGCGCGGACCGGTTTCCTGCGGACGACGGACGTCCAACTGAACCGGCTGATCGAAAACACCCTGTGGTCCCAGCGCGGCAACTTTGTGGACATCCCCACCGACTGCCCCCAGCGGGACGAGCGCATGGGCTGGACGGGCGACGCCCAGGTATTCTGCAAAGCCGCATGCTACCATTACAACGCGAGACAGTTCTTTGAAAAGTGGATGAACGACCTGCGGGCCGCCCAGCGGCCTGACGGCTCCATCCCGGATACGGTGCCCAACTTCTGGAACATCCTTCGGTCCTCCGCAGCCTGGGGCGACGTGATGACGGTCCTTCCCTGGCAGGTATACCTGATGTTCGGGGACCCGGGGACGCTGGAGCGCAACTTTGACGCCATGAAGGGCTGGGTGGATTACATCACCGGGGACACCCTGGAACAGGATCTCTGGATCGGGCCCGACGACGCCGATATCATGTGGCAGAAGCATTACGGCGACTGGCTGGCCCTGGACGCGGAGGAGGGCAGCTACCACGGCGCGACGCCCAACGACCTGATCGCCAGCGCGTATTACGCCCGCTCCACGGAGCTGGTGGTGAAGGCCGGGAAAGCCATCGGCCGGGATGTAGCGGCTTACGAATCCCTGCTTGAGCGCATCCGGACCGCCTTCAGGCGGCGCTTTGACCTGACCACCCAGACCGCCTGCGTTTTGGCGCTCGCGTTTGACCTGACCGACGACAGGCCGGCCGTCGCCGCGCGCCTGAACCGCATGATCCGGGAGAATGGGACCCGGCTCCGGACCGGCTTTGTCGGCACGCCCCACCTGCTCTACGCCCTCAGTGAAAACGGATACGCGGACACGGCCTATGACCTGCTGCTGCAGGAGGCCTGGCCCTCCTGGCTGTATGAGGTCAACCACGGCGCCACCACGATCTGGGAGCACTGGGACGGGATGAAGGAGGACGGCTCCTTCTGGAGCACGGACATGAATTCCTTCAACCACTACGCCTACGGCGCGGTGGCGGACTGGCTGTACGCCGTATCGGGCGGCATCCGGCCCGATGAAAGTGCCCCCGGCTTTGAAAGGGCCGTGATCGCGCCGGTCACCTCCGCGCGGATCCGGGGCTTTGAGACGGAATACCGCAGCGTCCGCGGGACGATCCTGTCCAAATGGACGAATACAGAGGATGGCGTGCGATATGAAATCACCACCCCCGTGCCCGCCGACATCGTGATCGGGGGCGTACGCCATCCGGTGGGCCCCGGCAGCTACGTGTTCTATTCCGAAAGAAAGGATGAAAAGCAATGATCTACCAGGATTACGCGTTTCATGTGCCGCCTGAGAAGCAGGTGCGCGTCATCACCGATACCGACGCGAAAAACGAGGCGGACGATCAGTTCTGCATCGTGCAGACGCTGCTATCCCCCAAGCTGGACAACGTGGGCTTCATCGGCGCGCACTTCGGCACCCGCCTGCCGGACAGCATGGAGCGCAGCTGCCGGGAGCTGGAGCTGATCTTCGATCTCATGGGCTTCGACAAAACCGGCATGATCCACCGCGGGGCGCCCCACGCCCTCGCCTCCGAAAGCGAACCGGTCGACTCGGAGGGCGCGCGGCTGATCATCCGGGAGGCCATGAAGGACGATCCCCGGCCGCTGTACGTCACCTTCCTGGGCCCCCTGACCGACCTGGCCTCCGCCCTGCTGATCGAGCCGCGCATCGCGGGACGCCTGACCGCCATCTGGATCGGCGGCGGCCCCTACCCCCATGGCGGCGTGGAATTCAACTGCGGGAATGACATCCGCGCGGCGAACGTTGTGTTCCGTTCGAAGGTTTCCCTGTGGCAGGTGCCGAAAAACGTGTATGAGATGATGCCCGTCTCCCTCGCGGAGCTGGAATACCGGGTGCGCCCCTGCGGAAGGATCGGCGCGTACCTGTGCGATCAGTTGGACGCGCACGCCCAGGAGCCCGGTCCCCGTACCAGCGACTTCCGCACCGGCGAAAGCTGGGTGCTGGGCGACAGCCCCGCGGTGGGCCTGATCCTGTATGAGCACCGCTTTGAATTCGACTGGATCCAGGCCCCCTGCGTCACGCAGGACGGCGCCTATGTGCCCGACGTGCGCAACCGTCCCATTCGTGTCTATCGGAAAATCGACAGCCGCATGATCCTGGAGGATCTGTACGCCAAGCTGGCCCTGTTTCATCAAAGGCACCCATAAGCGCAATCAACAAATCAGGTGATGGTGGAAAAATGTCTGGAAAAATATTGGAGCGGTTCCAAGATATGCATCATGTTGTAATGATGATGGATGCAGATCACTATATGGGGCAAAACGATTCTATAATATATGGATCGATTTATGAACAGTATATCATCAACCCCGAGATGACTACAAATCCTCAGAATAGATTGTATTACATTTTGGTTAATTCAGATGATGATGCAATAACAGTCTTGAATGATCTTTATGATAATCGATAATCGAGGGAGGAAAAACAGTGCCAAAGAAGATTGCTATGCTGGTGCTATTGATGGCTTTAGCTACTATGATGT
>CACXEB010000469.1 GCA_902766515.1 uncultured Eubacteriales bacterium | reverse complement strand
CATCCGCCGGGTGAACCGGCGGACTCCGGGATTCCGTGCCTCCGAGGACAGGATGGTACGCCGGTGAGCTGTGAGGCTGGATGGCTGAGAAAAATGACGACGGTTCGGCCTGCGGCCTCCCGCCGGATATATCGGCCTCCCGCCGGATATATCAGCGGACGGCCGGGTTTGAAGTTGGGAGTTTACAAAATCAGAATTGTGCACTATAATACTAATCCATAAGTCATACCGACCTGAATGCTCACTGAAATCCATTGACCCGGCCATCTGACCCTCGGTTACAAAGGCCCTGCGCGGCCTGTAACGAATACCAACATTCTTATAAGGAGGAACCAACCATGAAAAGACTTGCTGCCCTGTTTCTTGCGCTTGTGATGGTCCTGTCCCTTTGCAGCTTCGCGGCTGCCGAGGATGACCTGGAACTCACGATCATGCTGCCCGACTTCAACTCCGACAAGGCGTGGGTCACGCTGGAGGACGGCAACCCCATCCTGCAGAAGATCTATGAAGCCACCGGCGTGAAGATGAACATCATCTGGATCGCCAACTCCGCTTATGGCGAGAACACCTCCTATACCCTGGCGGACTCCGCCAACATGCCTGAGGTCATGGTCATCCAGGGCCCGCGCGACGCGATCACCATCAACAATGCCCGCGCCGGCGCTTTCTGGGACCTGACCGACCAGATCGCCAACTACGAATATCTGGCTCAGGGCAGCGAGACCGTTTATGACAACTGCTCCATCGACGGCCGCGTATACGGCATCTACCGCGCCCGCGCCTATGCCCGCGCCGGCGTCTACTACCGCAAAGACTTCGCCGCCAAGGCCGGCGTGACCGAAGAACCCAAGACCTATGAAGAATTCAAGGATCTGTGCTTCAAGCTGGCCGCTCTGAGCGATGACACCTATGCTATCAACATGTGCAAGTATGTGGGCGGCACCATCGGTCTCGCGACCGTCATGAACGGCGCGCCCTATCAGTACGGCATCGACGCGGATGGTTTCATCTATCCCGCTTTCGAAGATGACAAATTCCAGGAAGGCCTGGATTTCCTCCGCGACCTGTATGCGGCCGGCGGCATCGACCCCAACTTCATGACCATCGAATCCGGCAACTGGAATGACGCCGAATACAACGACAAGGCGTTCATGCGCCTGGACTGCCTGGACAACGGCTACCGCCTCCAGGAGTGGCTGCAGACAAATAAGGGCTTCAGCGATGCCGAAGGCGAAGAAGTCGTCGCGCTGCTTCCCTATGTCGCCGACGCGGATGGCAAAATCCAGATGTGGCCCCAGAACACCGGCGCTTCCGGCGAAATCGTCATCACCAAGGCCGTTTCTGAAGACAAGCTGCCCCGCGTGCTGGCGTTCCTGAACTACCTGAACAGCGCTGAAGGCCAGACCCTGATCAACTGCGGCGTGGAAGGCGTGAACTACTGGATCCATGAAGACGGCTACCGCTACGCTTATCCCGAAGGCGAGCAGGACAAGCAGGAACAGTATTCCGCTTACAACAGCACCACCCTGCACAGCCTCAACCAGCTGGGCATGAACGTGAACGGCGACCTGACCCCCGCTGTGAAGCAGACCGCTCTGCGCAAGGAATACAACCAGAACCTGACGGACAACGCCAAGTACGTGATCGCCAACCCCTGCCTGACCCTGGACAGCCCCACCTTCACCACGACGGGCGCTACCCTCAACCAGCAGGTGGAAGACGCTCAGGTGCAGTACATTGCCCACAAGATCGATCTGGACGGCCTGAAGGATGTCTACGAGAAGTGGTACGACCTGGGCGGCGCCGATATTCTGTCCGAATACCAGGCCGCTTATGACGCGCTGAACGCGCAGTAATCCCGATTTCCAACCCGGACTGCCGCCAAACGGCGGCAGCCGGGGAGCCATTCAGGCAAAGAGTTTTGAAACAGCTGTTTCAAGGCTCTTTTTTGAAGGGAGTCCACCATGAACAGAATCTATGCCTGCTACCCCGGCGGGAAGCACAAGGCGCTGACCATGAGCTATGACGACGGCCGCTCCTATGACCGGAAGCTCATCGAAATCTTCAACCAATACGGCATCAAAGGGACCTTTCACCTGAACAGCGGGCTGTTTGACCGCGGTGACCGGGTCCTGCCCGAGGAGATCAAAACCCTGTATGCCGGGCACGAGGTGGCCTGCCACACCGT
>CACXEB010000468.1 GCA_902766515.1 uncultured Eubacteriales bacterium | reverse complement strand
TGCGTGCTTTCCCGCAACCTGCGGATCGGCGGCGCCGACGGCCACCTGACCTACCAGGGCCATTCGAGCGACATGGCCGTCTTTGAATACCTCTCCGCGATCCTCAACACCCTCGCCTTCAGCGTGACCGCCTGGGTGGGCCTCGCAAGCGCCGACGCAGACTACGCGCCGCTGCGCCTGGCCGTCAGGCCCGTCCAGCCCGCTGCCCGGCCCGCGGCGCAGCCCGCCAGGGACCGCGTGAGCTATGCCGAAACGGCCGCGCGGGAAGAGCTGTATGGCCATGCGCCCCTCCGCCGCCCGGACCGGAAGGACCTGATCATCATCCTTGCCGTGACGCTGGTCTATGCCGCCGCGGCCTTCTGGCACCTCGGCAGCTTCACCTCCCCGCAGACCGGCTACGAGCTCCACGCGCACTACGTGCCCAACCCGGACTACAAACCCCCGGAAGAAACGGCGCCGGCAGGCGGCGAAAGCCCGGACGGCGCAGTCCTGGACAGCGAAGCGCTGGACAGCAGCGTCCCGGACAGCGAATTCATGAACGGTGAAGTCCCGAAAGGAGAAGTCCTGGACAGCGAAGTACCAGACGACGAAGTTCCGGACGACGAACTCCCGGATGGCGGGGATCCGGACAGCTTTGACCCCGACAACTGGGATCCGGACACGGAGGACGAAGCCGAAGCGTTCGCCCAGGAGCCCTACATCCTCGTGAGGGAGGCTGTCACCTTCGATCTCGGGGAAAGGCGGGACGCGTTCCGCATGCTCTACATGGGCAGCGTGCATGAAACCAACACGGCGTTCACCGTGGAGACGAGCGATGACGGTGTCGCCTGGACGAACACCTATGACTGCACCATGGATATCGGCGGCCTGTTCCAGTGGAACTATGTGCGCACCTTCCGGGGCGGCAAGGGGCTGGACATGAGCGGCCGCTACGTCCGCCTGACCTCGCAGGACGTCGGTCTGACGCTGATGGAGGTGCTGTTCCGCACGCCCGAGGGCGAGGTGATCCCCGTGGCGGGCGCGGTCAGCAGCATGGGCTACGACGCGGGGGCGCTGTGCGATGAACAGCATACCCTCGAAGGCGAACCCGGCTGGTTCAACAGCATGTACTTCGACGAGATCTACCATGCGCGGACAGCCTACGAGCACCTGATGGGCATGTACCCCTACGAGACGACCCATCCGCCCCTGGGCAAGGTCATGATGAGCTGGTGCGTGGCCCTGTTCGGCATGACGCCCTTCGGCTGGCGCTTCGCCGGCACCCTGGCGGGCGTGCTGATGCTGCCCGGCCTGTACCTGACCGCGCGGCTGCTGTTCAAAAAGCGGCGCTTTGCCGTCCTGTGCGTGCTGATGCTCGCGCTGGACACCCTGCACTACACCCAGACGCGCCTGGCGACCATCGACAGCTACGCCGTGCTGTTCATCATCTGGAGCTACTACTTCATGTTCCGCTGGATGTACACCGATGTCTTCGGGTCCGACTGGATCAAATCGTACATTCCCCTCGGCCTTTCCGGCCTCATGATGGGCCTGGCGGTCGCCAGCAAGTGGACGGGCTGCTACGCGGGCGTCGGCCTCGCCATCCTCTTCTTCGTGAGCATCGCCCGCCGGATCATCGCCATCCGGCAGGCCAGGAAAGAGAAGGATCCCGCTGACGAACGGGTCCAGGCCGCCCGGAACGAGGGCATGAAGCGGCTCTTCCTCACCGCCGCCGGCTGCCTGATCTTCTTCGTGGCCGTGCCGGCGCTGATCTACTACCTTTCCTATATTCCCTACTTCGCGCCCAGCGGCGGCGTCTCCCTCGAAAAGATCGTGCAGGCTGCCCAGGGCATGCTGTCCTACCACTCGGCGCCCGGCCTCGGCATGGACCATCCCTATTATTCCCCTTGGTACGAGTGGCCCTTCGCCGTCATGAAGCCCATGTACTACGCAGCGGACCGGTATGAGCCGGCCGGCTATGCCTCCAGCATCCTCGCCTTCGGCAACATCGGCGTCTGGTGGGTGGGATTCGCGGCCATGCTGGCGGTCCTCGCGGCCTTCCTCTGGAAGCAGGCCGGCGGCATGATCAAAGGCTATTCCAAGGACGCGCCCGCCACGGCGCTCTCGCCCAGGGGACAGCACGACCTGCGGCCCGCGCTGCTGGTGATTGCCTTCGCCGCCCAGTACCTGCCCTGGACCCTCGTGCCCCGCGGCACCTACATCTATCATTACTTCCCGTCCGTACCGTTCATCATCCTGGCCACCGGCCTCGTCTGCGAGTACCTGACTGATTGGCTGACCGACCGCGCGGCGGCAAGGGCCCTGCGCAGCGGGACCTCCCCGGAGGGTGCCGCGCAGCGCGCGGACTGGCTCTGCCTGCTGGGCGTCGGCGCGTACCTGCTGATCGTCGCCGCCCTGTTCATCGCCTTCTTCCCCTACGCCTCCGGCCTCATGGTCCGCACCGGCTGGCTGAACGCCATGAACTGGTTCGGCAACCTCTACTACTGATGCCGCGCGGGACGGTCTCAGACAACTGCCTACAGCCATGAAACAGACGAAACAAACAGACTACCGCCCCACCATCCGGGCCTGCTTCGTCGGGTACATCGTCCAGGCCATCGTCAACAATTTCGTGCCGCTGCTGTTCCTGACCTTCCATCGGTCCTACGGCCTGCCGCTCAGCCGGATCACCCTGCTGGTGACCGTCAATTTCGGCGTGCAGCTGCTGGTGGACCTCTTGTCGGTCACGTTTGTCGACCGCATCGGCTACCGGGCCTCCATGATGCTGGCGCACGCGATGTCGGCAGCCGGGCTGGTCCTGCTGACCGTGCTGCCGGAAGCCCTGCCCGATCCCTTCGCCGGCATCCTGGCATGCGTCATCATCTACGCCATCGGCGGCGGACTGCTGGAGGTGCTGGTCAGCCCCGTCATGGAGGCCTGCCCCGCAGACAACAAGGAAAAGGCCATGAGCATGCTCCATTCCTTCTACTGCTGGGGGCACGTCGGCGTCGTGCTGCTGTCCACCCTCTTCTTCCGCGCTTTCGGCATCGGGCACTGGAAGGCGCTGGCCCTCCTGTGGGCCGTCGTCCCGCTGTACAACCTCCTGGCCTTTGCCCGCGTGCCGCTGGCGCCGGTCGTCGCGGAGGGCGAGACGGGCTACACAGTCCGGGAGCTCAGCCGGTCCGGCCTGTTCTGGGTCCTGTTCATCATGATGGTCTGCGCGGGCGCCAGCGAGCAGGCGGTCAGCCAGTGGGCCTCCACCTTCGCGGAGCAGGGGCTGAACGTGTCCAAGACCGTCGGCGACCTGGCCGGCCCCATGTCCTTCGCCCTCCTGATGGGCGCTTCCCGCGCTTTCTACGGCAAGTATGGCGACCGGATCGACCTGCGGCGGTTCATGACCGGCAGCTGCCTGCTGTGCATCGCCGCCTACCTGTGCATCGCCCTCTTTCCCTCCCCCGTCGTCAGCCTGGTCGGCTGCGCGGTCTGCGGGCTGTCCGTCGGCATCATGTGGCCCGGGGTCTTCAGCACCGCGGCCGCTTCCCTCCGGCGCGGCGGGACCGCGATGTTCGCCCTGCTGGCGCTCGGCGGCGACATCGGCTGCTCCGGCGGCCCGACCCTGGTCGGCTTCGTATCCGGAGCGCTCGGCGACAACCTGAAACTGGGCATTCTGGCCGGGGTGGTCTTCCCCGTTCTGTTGCTGGCCGGCGTGAGGGCGCACTGTTCACTCCGTGAACAGTGACCGAAAGGGGGACTTCACTCAGCTCGTGCCCCTTGACGTCGTTCCCTCCCGCATGTAAAATACCATGTGCGGAAACCGAAGGAATGGCAGTTTTCGCGGGACGGGAGCGGATATGAGGAGAAAAGCCCTTTTTTTCGATATTGACGGGACCCTGTGGGATGAGGACAGCGTGATCCCGGACAGCGCGTGCCGCGCCATCGCCGCCATGAAGGCCGCGGGCCACGCGGTGCTGATCTGCACGGGGCGCAGCCGCGGATACGTCTACGACCGGACGCTGCTCAGCCTCGGCTTCGACGGCATCGTGTCCAGCGCGGGCGCGATGCTGGAGATCGGCGGCCGGACGGTGTACTGCCTGATGGCGGACCAGGGGGCGCTGCGGCGCGCGATCGCCTCGGCCCGCGCGCTCGGATACGGCCCGCTGCTGGAAGGCAACGAGGCCCTGTACCTGGACCGGGCAGACATGCCCGACACCCCCTACATCGACAAGCTCTTCCATGATCTCGGCAGCCGCCTCAGGCCCCTGGGCGGGGCGGACGGCACCTGGCCGGACGTGACCAAGCTGAGCCTGATCGCCCGCGGCCGGCCGGACCCCGAGGGGATGACCGCGCGGCTGCTGGCCGACTGGGATGTCACCGTGCACGCGCCGGAAGTCCTGGAGCTGACCCCCCACGGCGTCGACAAGGGGACCGGCCTGCTCCGCGCGCTGGACGCGCTCGGCATCGGCCGCGCCGACAGCGTCGCCTTCGGGGACAGCGCCAACGACCTGGCCATGTTCCGGGAAGCCGGGATGGGCATCGCGATGGGCAACGCCTCCGGGCCGCTGCGCGAAAAGGCCCATTATGTCACCACGGACCTGCACGACGACGGCATCTGGAACGCCTGGCAATACCTGGAGGCGCACCCGTGAATACGCGCGACATGACCCACGGCCGGCCTGCCCGCCACCTGGCGGCGTTTGCCCTGCCGCTGCTGCTGGGCAACTGGCTGCAGCTGATGTACAACGCGGTTGACACGGTCCTCGCCGGCCAGTTCATCGGCCGGGACGCCCTGGCGGCCGAAGGCATCGCCGCGCCGGTGATGAATCTGGTGATCCTGGGCGTCAGCGGCCTGTGCACCGGCGCGGGCGTGCTGATGAGCGAGCACTTCGGCGCGGGGCGCCTGGACAGGCTCCGGTCAGCCCTCGGCGCCCTGCTGCGGTTCGGGCTGATCGCTTCCCTGTCGCTCGTGATCATCGGCTGGGCGGGGACGCCGCTGCTGCTCCGGCTGCTCAACTGCCCGGAGGAGATCCTGGACATCGCCGCTGTCTACCTGCGCATCACCTTCCTGGGGACGCCCTTCACCTGCCTGTACAACGCGCTGGCGGCGGGGCTCAAAAGCGCCGGCAACACCCGCGCGCCGCTCATCTTCCTGACCTGTTCGGCGCTGCTGAACGCCGCGCTCGACCTGTTCTTCCTGGGCGTGCTGCACCTGGGCATCGTCTGCAGCGCGGTCACGACCGTGGTGGCCGAATTTGTCAGCGCGGCCCTGGCGCTGTACTATACGCGCCGCCATGTCTCCGAGCTGTTCCCGGCCAGGAGCGACCTCCGATGGCAGCCCGAAGTCACCCGGCAGCTGTTCGCCTACGGCGCGCCCGCCGCGCTGCAGCAGGCCATCCAGCCTATCGGCAAGGTGCTGATCCAGGGCCAGGTCAACAGCCTGGGCGTCAGCGCCATCGCGGCCTATAACGCGGTCACGCGGATGGACGATTTCGCCTGCATCCCGGAGCAGAGCCTGGCGGCGGCGGTATCGACCTGGATCGCGCAGAACCGCGGGGCGGGCCGCCCCGACCGCGTCCGCACCGGCTTCCGGACCGGGCTGGTCCTCGAATGCGCCTACGGTGTGACGGTGGCGCTGCTGGCCTATTTCCTGCGCGCGCCGCTGGTCTCGCTGTTCGTCCAGGCGGAGGACGCCGCATCCGTCGTGCCCGTCGGCGCCGAGTACCTGAGCCTGATGGCCTGGCTGTACGTGCTGCCGGCCCTCACCAACTGTTTCCAGGGTTATTACCGGGGCATGGCCATGTTCCGTGTCACGGTCCTGGGCACGCTGATCCAGGTCACGCTGCGGGTGCTGTTCACCTGCCTGCTCGCGCCGGTCATGAGCATCCGCGGGATCGCGACCGCCTGCGGCATCGGCTGGACCGCCATGCTGCTCATGGAGATCCCCTGGTATTTCGTGCTGCTGCGCCGCTCTAACAGAAAAATTTCTTCAGACGCATGAAAACACGTCCCTGCAACGTCTGAATAACAGGAGGGATCACCATGGGCAGGAGGTACCTGGCAGCGCTCATATGCCTGCTGGCATTGTGCGCCGCCGCATGCGCGGCGGAAAGCGCCGGACAGAGCGCTTCGCCGGCGCCGGAGCAGCTGACCCTGACGGTCGGCCCCCTGAACTTCCGGACGCTGAACGCCTCGTCGGACGAGGGGCTGGAGACCCTGAACGCCTTCCTGGCCCCGCTGGCCGCCCGCGTCAGCGTACGGCAGGACGGCGCGCGCCTGGCCTTCCTGGCCGACGGGCAGGAGATCGCCGCCGCCGACGCCGCTGACCTGGCGGATACCGCCGCCCTGCCGACGGACGCCCTGTACCGGCTGTTCGATGAGGCGCTGCCGGCGCTGTACGAAGCGGCCCTGCCGCAGGAAGCGCCCCCGGAGCCCACCCTCCGGCGCGCCCAGGTGAAAAACGTGGGCCTCAGCACCCAGCGCACGGCCGTCCAGGTCACATCTGCCCAGCTGGAGGCCTTCCGTCCCGCACTGGAAGAAGCCGTCGCCGCGCTGTCCGCCCACCTGCCGCACGCCGGCAACCTGCGCGCCTGGGCAGCCGCGATGCAGCCCGTCGGCGATCTGACCCTGACGCGCCTGGAGGACGAGGCCGGCGCGCCGGTCGCCTGGCAGCTGACCGGCCGGATCGCCTCCGGCGGCCAGGACACGCGGCAGCTGACCTTCTACGGCGGCGTTCACGGGCTGGACGCCTACATTTCCCTGAAGCTGCCCGCCCGGTCAGGCAGGAACAGCCTGCAGTGGGTCGTTGACCTCAATGACAGGACCGGCGGGAAGGAAAACACCCTGACCGGCACCATCACCTACAAGCGGGCCATGAACGGCGACAGCTACACCGTCAAGGATACCGTGGACCTGCGGGCCGCCCCCGGTGCCCTGACCGCGCTGAGCGGCAGCGTCAGGCGGGAATGCACCGCCGGCGGCGTCAAATCCGTCTGGACCGCAGCGCCCAGCCTCACCGGCGACGGCCGGACCCTGGCCGGTACCGTCAGCCTGACCCGGAAGTATGCCCAGACCCAGGTCTGGCAGGCCGTTCTGAACGTTTCGCTGTCCACGGAGCCCCTGCCCGTCCTGCCCGCCCCGCTCAGCCTGCCCGCCTTTACGCAGGCCCTGACCCGTTATTTCGCGGACACCCGCGCCGCCCTCTCCCCCGAACGCAGGCGGCTGCTGGACCACATGCTGCGCACCGACGCGTGGATGTACGGCCCGGCCCGCTGAGCCCGGCGCTGTCCGCTGGAAGGATGCAGTTCTACAACATTACATCAGTGGAGGTATGTAACATGTTCAAGCGGTTTTTTGCGGTCCTGTTGAGCCTGGTCCTGGCGCTTTCCTGCCTGATCACCGCCCGGGCGGACGTCGCGGTCAGCGAGCTGAACCAGCTGGACAAGCTGAAGGGACAGTGGCGCACCAGCGGCTTCCGCGGCACCCTGACCGGCGAAACCACAGGGGATATGTCCGCGCTGTTCGGCGGGGACACCTGGAAACAGCTGCAGGAGATCCTGACCAAATGGTCCCTCAGCCTGACGCACACCAACCAGAACGCCAGCGCCTTCGAAGGTGACGAGACCGTGCTCACCCTGCTGAACAGCGAGGGCGCCGAAGCGGCCCGCTTCAACGTGCTGACCGACGCGTCCGGCGTCGTCTATCTGCAGTCCCCGCTGCTGGACGACAACGGCCTCTATTACGCGTTCGACAGCGGCTTTGACTGGTCCAGCCTGGTGTTTCCCACCGAAAACGGCTGGCCGAGCCTGCTGCACGTGCTGGCCGAGATTTCCCGGGCCAGCAAGAACTGGCAGGAAAAGGCCCAGCCGTACCTGGAGCAGTTTTCCCTGAAGGTGAACCGCTGGCTCCAGAGCTATGTGACCACCTCGACCGAGCAGGACGAAAGCGGAAACTATGTGACCACCACCGTGTACGAGGTGCCCATTGCCGCGGTGAAGCAGGAAACCCTGCAGCTGCTGGTCGATTTCTACACCAACCGCGAGCTGCTGGCCCTGCTGTCGGAAATCGTGACCGCGGAGGAGGCAGCCGCCTACCTGCAGCCCTCCATGCTGACCGGTTTCCTCAAGATGATCGACAATGTCAAGCTGGACGGCAGCATCCGCGTGCGCCGTCAGAACGATACCCTGAGCGGCGACGTGCTGTTCGACAGCGTATCCATGCCCTTCGCCGGCGCGCTGCCCGTGAAGGAGCTGACCATCACCCATGTGCCGAAGGCCGAAGAAGGCGAACTGTGGGAGCTGAGCGCCGCCCTGGACGGCGAGCAGGTCGGCGTCGCCTTCGGCCAGGATATCGAAATCGCGCTGACGGCCCAGAACTCCGGCGAGGCGATCTGGACCGGCTCCCTGCTGGTGATCCTGCCCGCGTCCGACGATCCCGAATCCCTGATCCAGGAGGACCAGACGCTGTTCTCCTGCTCCTACAACCTGAACATTCCCGAACCGAAGGATAACAACGACGTGTACGCCAGCCGGTATGAACGCGCGTACGAAATGACGCTGGTGGTCAAGCCGGACGACCAGATGGGCCTGCCGCCCCTCAGCCTGAACGGCACCCTGGTCATCTATTCCAAGACGTCCAGCCAGATGTCCGTGGTCTATGTCGAGAGCGGCCTCACGCTGACCGACCTGGAGCGCGAAAGCACCGTCGGCCTCAAGTTCAGCGGCAAGACCGCGTCGCGCTGGACGCCGACCATGCTGGCCAACGCGCTGTCCTCCTCCCTGCGGATCGACATGATGAGCGCGCAGAACCGCCTGGCGCAGCTCGGGGAGCTCGTCGCCCGCCTGACCGGCAGCCTGACCAAGATCGTCATCGGACAATAAGGAGTATTCAACCATGAGCAGACTCGGAGACCTGATCCGCCTGGAGCGTACCCGGCAGAAGCTGACCTATAAGCAGGTGGCGCGCAAGTGCGGCGTCAGCGAGAAATATCTTGAAGAGGTCGAGTCCGGCCGCCGCATCATCCAGGACGACCAGGCGCGGCGCATCCTGAAGACCATGGGCATGCAGCAGCAGACCGAGGCGGACTTCACCCTGGACGATATCGCCGCCACCGTGGCCCTGCAGAGCGCCATGCCCGCCATCGCCCAGGCGGCGGAGAAAAAGCTGACCAAAAAAGAAAAGCGCGAGGGCACGGAGGACGAGGCGTCCGGCGAGCCGGTGAGCGGCTCGATCTGGCTGGACGCGCTGTCCGGGGTGCTCAAGCACGTGCCGGTGATGAACGCCGCCATGA
Organism: uncultured Eubacteriales bacterium; assembly: GCA_902766515.1. Next base: position 4,199 of record CACXEB010000468.1, on the reverse strand, counting down.
AAGAGGTGGGCCACCGGCTGCTGCCCATCACCAACGGCAAAATCGAAGGGGCGAACCCCGACAAGGTCTATTACCTAACTGCGCCTGACAACGACCTGCGCGGCTTCCGCGTCATGAAGGGCGACCTGCTGCTGGTGGTGCCCGCGCAGGCGCCGGTGGACGGTGCGATCATGGTGCTGGACACCCCCTATGGCAAGATCCTGCGCAAGACGGTCTCCATGCCCAACTTCCAGGTCATGCTGCAGAAGTTTGATCAGGCGTGCGAAAGCGAGATCACCAACCTGAACGCCATCACCTGCGTCGGCCGCTGCGTCCGGCTGGAAGCGGAACTCTGATTCCGTCCGGCGCCGGGTATCACCCGGCTTCGCCGCCCAGATACGTGAAGCCGATCATCGTGATGTCGTCAAACTGCTCCGCCTTGCCGGCGAATGCCCGTACATCCCCGATCACGCCCGCCAGCGTCTCCCGCTGGGCCGCGTCCCTCAGCGTATTCAGCTTTTCCACCAGGCGGCCGGTCCCGTAGGCTTCCTCCTTCTCGTTGATCGCCTCCGGAATGCCGTCCGTATAGACAAACAGCCGGTCGCCCGGGTTCAGCTCCAGCTCGTACTCGATCATCGGCACATCCTCAACGGCCGCCAGCACCATGCCATGGCGGTCTTTTATGAGTTTGTACTTCCCGCCGGTCCGCATCAGGATCGGGTATTCGTGCCCGGCGTTGGCGCAGCGCATCCTGCCCGTCCTGAGGTCGATGATCCCCAGCCAGACCGTCACGAACATCTCCGCGTCGTTCCCCTCGCACAGCGTATTGTTGACATGTGTGAGCAGCTCCGCCGGACTGTTGCCGGAGCGGGCGTAATTCTTGATGGCCGTCTTGGAACGCATCATGAACAGGGCCGCGGGGACGCTCTTGCCGGATACGTCCGCGATGACCAGCACCATGGTATTGTTGTCAATAAAGAAGAAGTCGTAGAAATCGCCGCCCACTTCCTTCGCGGGGACCATCATGGCGTAGATTTCAAAATCGCTGCGGTTGTAGGTGAAGTTCCTGGGCAGGGAAGCCTCCTGAATATCGGCTGCCAGCTTCAGGTCCGCCTGCATCCGCCTGCGGGCCTCTTCAATATATCCCTTAAGGACCGTCACCGTCTGGTTGATATCATCGGAAAGCTCCGAAAACTCCAGGGAGCTGCGGACGGCAACCTCCTCGTTGAGCTGGCCTTCCGTGATCCGGTTGAGCGATTGGTTGACCGACTTCAGGTTCCGGACCACCATGGTTTCCACCAGCTGGGAGACCAGGAAGAAGAGGATCGCGAAGATCAGGATATTGGAGAAGATCGTGTCATACAGCTGGGTCTCGCCGTTGGAACTGAGCGAGTACGTCGTCGCGCAGAGCACCAGGTAATACCGTTCATCCAGGCGGATGGACATCGTGTAGCTCTGCATCATCACCATCTTGAGCTCCGCAAAAAAAGGCGCCGCGTCCGCCCGCTCCATGATCAGCCGGAGGTCACTGTCGCTGACCCGTTTCGCTCTTTCCGCAATCCCGTTGATCATGTATTCGCCTGTTTCACTGTCCACCACGTAGGCCAGCTTGTCCCAGCTGACGCTCAGGTCGCCGATATAGTGCCTCAGCGCTTCGAGGTCATGGCCGTTCTGATCATACCTGATCCTCAGCTCGCGGCCCATGATCTCCATGTCCATCCGCGCGGATTCCACGGCGATCCGGACCTGGATCAGGTACCCGACCAGCGTGCTGGAAACGAACAGGACGACCGTCACGATCAGCAGCCAGCGCTGGAAATGGACGAACACCGGCGTCTTCGCCCGCGGCTGGAAAAACGCGGTGCCGTGATACGTGCTGGAAAGCCGGAAAACGATCAGCGAGCACACGGCCATCCCCACCGCCGTGAACACGATCATGGGGATGGAGCAGGAGCTCACCACGATATGCGCCATGTTCATGTTGTCGCGGTTGGTCAGCATCACCGCATACATATGGAAGACTTCCATGACGGCGCCCACCATGCAGGCGTGCACCACCGACGGCCGCTCGCCGCAGTAGACCCGCCGATGCAGCGCCGCCGCCAGGAAGCCGGCCAGGCAGGTAGATATCCCGCACGCCACGCGCGTAAAGGCGCCGATGCCCAGGAATTCGCCGATCAGGTAGCGCTCGATGCCGCCGATCAGGCCGGCCAGGATGCCGGACAGGGGATCAAAAAAGAGGCCGGCCGCCAGTGGGCCGATGTCCCGGACGTTGATCACCATCGCGTTGTACTCGACCCCCAGGTGGTTGGAGGCGACGCAGCAAAGGCCGTACACGAGGCCCACCAGGATCTTCAGCCACAGCGTTTTCTCCCGCTTCCGCCAGTACAGGTAGGCCAGGGTCGTCACCACGGTATACATCAGCGCCGAGCCGGTCATCTTCAGGATCATCATCCAGGTGGACATGTACATCGTATTGCTCCTTCATCTATCGTGGCAAGCGTGAATGGCGGTCATCGCGGGTTTAGGGGCAAGGCGTGCCTCCGTCCGGCCATGGACCCCGGCGGCCCTGTCGCCGCAGGGACAAACACCTGTCTCCGGACACCCTCATCCATTGATTATACACTTGAAAACGGATTTTGGATAGATGGTCTTCAAACTTTCCTGCCCGGACGGCGCACCGCAGCCGGAAAAACACCGAAAAAACATCGAAAATAAATGGTTGACAGCTTCAAAAAATTGTGCTATTGTTTATGATTGCATCAGTGGCGACTTGATGCGTCAGGTTTTCGTATGCCTGAAGCGGGTGACCGGCGCAAAAGGGCGGCGGCGAAAAGGGTTGCACTGATCAGCATAAAGGAGTGATTCGTATTATGGTGCACGAGGTTCCGATGGGAAAGCTGCGCAAGCGCATGAGCTTCTCGCGCATTGACGAAGTCCTGGACATGCCCGACCTGATCGAAGTGCAGAAAAAGAGCTACCGCCATTTTCTGCAGGAAGATCTCAAGGAAGTGCTGGCCGATGTGTCCCCGATTACCGATTACAGCGAAAATCTGGTATTGGAATTCGTCGATTACTCGCTGGACAGCAAGCCGAAGAATGACGTCGAACGCTGCCGTGAACGGGATCTGACCTACGCGGCGCCGCTCAAGGTTTCCGTGCGCCTTAAGAATCGTGAAACCGGCGAAATTAAAGAAAGCGAAGTATTCATGGGCGATTTCCCGCTCATGACGGAACATGGCACCTTCATCATCAACGGCGCCGAGCGCGTCATCGTCAGCCAGCTGGTCCGCTCCCCCGGCGCCTATTTCGACGTGGTGATCGACAAGGCCGGCAAGCGGCTGTTCAGCGCCCAGGTGATCCCGAACCGCGGCGCCTGGCTGGAATATGAAACCGATTCCAACGATGCGCTCTACGTGCGCATCGACCGCGCGCGCAAGCTGCCGATCACGGTGCTGCTGCGCGCCCTTGGCTACGGTTCCGACAGCGATATCGTCAACCTGCTGGGCGAGGATGAGCGGCTGATGGCCACCATCCAGCACGCGGACACCACCAAGAACCAGCGCGACGCCCTGCTGGAGATCTACCGCCGCCAGAAGCCCGGCGACCTGCCCAGCGAGGACAGCGCCCGGTCGCTGCTGCGCAGCTTCTTCTTTGATCCGAAGCGCTATGACCTGATGCGCGTCGGCCGCTACAAGTTCAACAAAAAGCTGAGCATCGCGGCCCGCATCGCCGGCCATACCCTCGCGGAGAACGCCATCCATCCCACGACCGGCGAGCTGCTGGCCGAGGCGGGGACCGTCCTGACCCGCGAGCAGGCGTATGAGCTTCAGAATGCCGGCATCAACCGCATCGACATCCTGGTGGAAGGCCAGCCGCACACCATCGTGGGCAACCAGTTTGTCCGGGCCGACGGCTACCTGCCCTTCGATCCGAAGGAAGCGGGCATCCTGGAGATGGTCCACCTGCCCACCCTGCTCAAGCTGCTGGACGAAACCCCCGCGGAGGACCTCAAGCAGACCATCCGCGAGAACGTCAGCAACCTGGTGCCCAAGCACATCATCATCGACGATATTGTCGCGTCCGTCAGCTACCTGCTGGGCCTGCCCTACGGCATCGGCACCACGGACGATATCGACCACCTGGGCAACCGCCGCCTGCGCTCCGTGGGCGAGCTGCTGCAGAACCAGATCCGCATCGGCATGAGCCGCCTGGAGCGC
>CACXEB010000467.1 GCA_902766515.1 uncultured Eubacteriales bacterium | reverse complement strand
TTCTCCATCCAGTTCATGTAGATCTTGCTGAAGCGCTCGGGCATGAACACGGTCTCGCCGTTCTTCACGCAGTCGATGGCGGGTTTGGCCAGGGGGGCCATCTTCACGAACCACTGCTTGGACACCATCGGTTCCACGATGGTATGGCAACGGTAGCAGGTGCCCACCTCATGGGTCAGCGGCTCCACCTTCCTGAGCAGGCCCAGGGCGGTCAGGTCCTCCACGATCGCCTTGCGGGCTTCCATGGTGGTCATGCCGGCGTACTTGCCGCAGTCCAGCACATGGGGCTCGTTGACGGTATCCAGGCCCTTGGCGAAGATCTCGTCCGCCTCCGCCTTGTCCGCCGCGCCGGTCATGTGGCCATCGTAGGTGAACACGCGCATGATGGTCAGGTTGTGGCGCAGGCCCACCTCAAAGTCGTTCGGGTCATGCGCGGGCGTGATCTTGACCACGCCGGTCCCCTTTTCCATGTCGGCGTGCTCGTCCAGCACGATGGGGATCTCGCGGTTCACCAGCGGCAGGATCACATGGCAGCCGTGCAGGTGCGCATAGCGCGGATCGGCCGGGTTGATCGCCACAGCGGTATCGCCCAGCATGGTTTCGGGTCGCGTGGTGGCAAGCTCCAGCTTTTCGCCCGTTTCCTTCACGGGGTAGAGCAGGTGCCAGAAATGTCCGTCCTTGTTCTCATGCTCCACCTCCGCGTCGGACAGGGAGGTGTCGCAGCAGGTGCACCAGTTGATCAGCCGGTTGCCGCGGTAGATCAGCTTCTTTTCATACAGGCGCACAAACACCTCGCGCACGGCGCGGGAGCAGCCCTCGTCCATCGTGAAGCGCTCGCGCGACCAGTCGCAGGACGAGCCCATCCGCCGCAGCTGGCGCGTGATGCGTCCGCCGTACTCCTGCTTCCAGGCCCAGGCCCGCTCGAGGAATTTCTCGCGGCCCAGTTGCTCCTTGCTGAGTCCCTCGCTGCGCAGCTTGTCCTTGATCTTGACCTCGGTGGCGATGGACGCGTGGTCCGTGCCCGGCAGCCACAGCGTGACGTCGCCCTTCATGCGGTGGTAGCGGATCAGGGAGTCCTGCAGCACGCCGTCCATCGCGTGGCCCATGTGCAGCTGGCCCGTGATGTTGGGCGGCGGCATGACGATGGTGAACGGCTTCTTCGCGGGATCCCGCTTCGGCGTGAACGCGCCGCTGGATTCCCAGCGCTCGTACGTCTCGCGCTCGATCGCCTGGGGATTATAGGTTTTTTCCATGGTAAATTCCTTGTCCGGCATATGATGACTCCTTTTTTTATTTCAGGATGAGGAAAACAACCAGATACAGCGCCAGCGCGACCAGCGTGGCGCCCAGCTTGATGAACAGGCTGGTTTTTGCCTGCGCCGCCGCGTCGTCCGGCCTGAGCTTCCGGGCGATCAGCCCGGAGGAAAAACAAACGGCGACCAGCACGACCAGCACCGCCAGCAGGGCGATGTTCTGACCGCTCATACCCGTCCCCCCTTTCCTTGGCCCGCTTCGCGGGAACCAAAAAACATCCGTCCCTCGTATGAAGGACGGATGACCGTGGTACCACCTTGATTCACAGCCGGAAACCCGGCTGCCTCTGAACGCGATAACGGGCGAACCCGAACGGGCTTTTGACCCGTTCCCTCGGCGGACGACCCTTCCCGGCCGCTCCTCCCCCGCGCCGCTCTCAGCCGTGTCGGCGCTTTCTGTGTCCGGGGATCGCGGGCCGGTACTTCCTTCCGCGTTCAAAAAGGCGATGGCCTTTTATCAGGCTTTCTTTTTCTCGGCGTCGATCTCAATGACCTGCCTGCCGTCATAGTAACCGCAATGCTTGCAGACGCGATGCGCCAGCTTGTAGTGGTGGCACTGCTTGCACTCAACGATGCCGGGCTGCGAAAGCTTCCAGTTCGCGCGCCGGCTGCGGCCGCGGGCTTTTGATACTTTTCCCTTCGGGACAGCCATATTTACACCTCCTGATCCTTAGTCAGCAATTGCTGCAATGCCGAAAAAGGATGCTCCGTGGGCGTTTCCTTCTGGCAAGCGCGTGTTTCGTCACCGACGTCATCTTCGTCGGACTGGTTTGAGCAGCGCTCACATTCGAAGCGGATCGGGAGTTCCAGCACGGCCAGCGTCAGCGCCAGCTGGGCCAGATCGATCTCCTTGCCCTCGAACGTCATCTGCTCATCGTCATCCGCCGCCTGCTGTGTCTGGCGGGTCATGCGGTCCAGGTGGAGAAAAACTTCAGAAAAGTCCTTGCTCACCGGATAGCTGACCTCATCCAGGCAGAACGCGCAGCGTCCCCGGGCCGTCACATTCAGCGTCCCGGTCAGGTACAGGGTACTGCCTTCCA
>CACXEB010000466.1 GCA_902766515.1 uncultured Eubacteriales bacterium | reverse complement strand
GGTCCGGGTACTGGATCGCCTGGTTCTTGGCGACGCGGCCCACGAGGCGCTCGCCTTCCTTGTTGAAACCGACGACCGAGGGGGTGGTCCTGCTGCCTTCCGCGTTCGGGATGACAACGGGTTCGCCGCCTTCCATCACGGCGACGCAGCTGTTGGTAGTACCAAGGTCAATACCGATAATCTTTGCCATAATCATGTCCTCCTTTATATTCGTGTTCAGTCGTTGTCTGTGTCATTTATTATGAAAGCGGGCATCCCGCGTTTCATCCGTGTTATTCGGGAACTACCTTGACCATCGCGGTCCTGAGCACATGCGTGCCCATCTGGTAGCCCTTCTGCAGCACCTGGCAGACGGTGCCTTTTTCGCCGTCTTCCGGCGTGCCCTGCATCACCGCGTTTTCGAGCTTCGGGTCAAAGGGTTCGCCCGTCCGGTCGATCGACGTGACGCCGCGCTTCTCCAGCATGTCGACCATCTGCTTGAGCACCATGTCGACGCCCGTATGCAGCTTTTCATCCGCTGTCTCGATCGCCACGGCCCGCTCCAGGTTGTCCAGGATCGGCAGCAGCGCCGTCAGGACGTCACGGGCGCCTTCGTCGTAGGCATCCGCCCGCACGGACTGGTTGCGCTTGCGGAAATTGTCGAAATCCGCCTGCACGCGCTGCGCCAGGTTCAGGTATTCCTCCGCCTTCTGCCGCGAGGCTTCGAGCAAAGGCATCAGGTCAGTCACGCTTTCGAGGGGCTGCGCAGTCTCTTCTCCGGTTTCTTCCGTGTTTTCCGCGTTTTCCGCGTCCTGGGGCTGCTGTTCCCGCTCGTCTTCGTCGTGTTTCCTGTTCTTCTTTTTCATGTCTTCCTCCATTTATCTCACCTCCGCAAACAGATTGGTCATGCACTGGCTGATCGTCGACAGCGTCCTGAGCACCCGGGCGTACGGGATCCGCATCGGTCCGATGACGCCCAGCGTCCCGTGGTAGCTTCCGTAGTGAAAGCGCGCGTTGACGACGCTGCAGTCCGACATCTCGTCGATGCCGATCTCGGGACCGATCAGCACGTTGACGTCGTTCCGGTTCTCCCGCATCACGCTGATCAGGCGGTCGCGGTTTTCCAGCATGGACAGGAAGGAGCGGGCTTTCACTGGATCGCTGAACTCCGGATAGTTCAGGATGTTGTGCGCCCCTTCGATCGTGACGGTCTCCTCCGAGGTCTGCCGGGCCATCTGGGTCGCCAGTTCCTTGACGCCCATGATCACCCGCCGGTCGGAGCTGCCAGCGCGGGCGTAGGCGTCCAGCATGTCCTGCACCTCCCGCAGCGTGTGGCCGGCCAGTTCCTCGGTCATCAGCCGGCTGATCGCGTACAGGCCGTCCATGTCCAGCGCGGTGCTGACGCGCACCACCGTGTCGCGGACGATGCCGCTGTCCGTCACGATCACCAGCAGCGCCGCGCCGCCGTACATCGGCACCAGCTGCAGCGTCGCGATGCGCATGTTCGGCTGTCCGGGAAGCACCGCCACGGCCGTCAGGTGCGTCAGGTCGCTGAGGATCCGCACCGCCGTCTTGACCACGTCTTCCATCTGGAGGGTCGATTCGTCAAAATAGCGCCGGATGCTGTCATCCTCGGGCAGGCCGTCCGTCCAGCCGTCCATCAGCCTTTCCACATACAGACGGTACGCCTTGCAGCTGGGCACCCGCCCCGCCGACACGTGCGGCTGGTCGAGGTATCCCAGCTCCGTCAGGTCGCTCATCTCGTTGCGGATCGTGGCCGGGGACACGCCGATGTCATGCCGTCTGGTAATCGTTCTGCTGCCGACCGGCACCGCGGTTTCCACGTAATCGTCAATGATCGCGCACAGCACCTGCAGCTTTCGCTCGTCCAGCGTCACGTTGCCTGACCTTCCTTTCGAATGACTTTCCTTGGCTCTTCTCCGTTGTTAGCACTCAACGCCTTCGAGTGCTAACAGCTAAAATATAACACAGAGTCCTCTGTTTGTCAATACTTCTCCGCACATTATTTGCGAACATTTCGCGGCAGGAATTTCATTATATATCGAATACTTTCCGTCGATTCGCATCCACCGGCATGCCGGGTTTCCGACACTTCACAACGGAGGAAATACAATGAGCATATTCAGGGCATTCAAAGCTTCCAAAGCGCTCCGGGGATCCGTCTGGTCCTTCGCCGCCATCCTGATCCTGTGCCTGGCCATCTGCCCTGCCGCTGCCGGGCAGGCCGACCCGTCGCATCCGCTGCTGGGGCAGCCGGTCCGGGATTTCACTGTCACCACCGTGGACGGCAGCACCTTCACGCTCTCCGAAGTCCTCAAGGAAAAGGACGCCGTGCTGATCAACCTCTGGGCCACCTGGTGCGGCCCCTGCGAAAGGGAGTTCCCCTACCTGGAGGAAGCCTACGAGCAGTACAGGGACCGGGTCGCGGTGATTGCCCTTTCTGTCGAGCAGAACGATACTGACGCCGTGCTGAAGCAGTACGCTGAAAGCCACGGCCTGACCTTCGCCGTCGGCAGCGATACCGGCGCGGGCCTGGGCGGCATCTATGTCCAGGGCGGCATCCCGACCACGCTGGTGGTCGACCGGTTCGGCAACATGGTGTTCTACACCGTCGGC
>CACXEB010000465.1 GCA_902766515.1 uncultured Eubacteriales bacterium | reverse complement strand
GATCCGCGCGCTGACCGCGCTCAGGATCCCGAAAGTCATCTATATCTCCTGCAATCCGGAGACCCAGGCCCGGGACATCGCGCTGCTCGCCCCGGCCGGCTACCGGTGCTCGCCGGTATGGCCGTACGATCTGTTCCCGCATACGGACCATGTCGAATCAGTCGTGAGACTGATTCGACAATGAATTGCGCCTTCGGCGCATTTTGAATGGCGGCGCGGCCGCCAGATCGTGGCGAAGCGGAAAATCATGCGCGAAGTCGATTCATTTATGAATGAACAGGAGACGCGCATCATGGCTGATAATCAGCTGGTCATTCTGGCAAGAGCGTTTGCTGTGGATATTATTCACCTTTGCGACGCCATGAAAACACGCGGCAAGGCAACCGGTATCTCATCGCCTCCATAACAACCGCGAAGAAAACCCTTGAAATCGGATAAAGGAGCGTGAACAGCAATGCTGCAGCTGGGAATGCCGACGCTGGTGGAAAACCGTACGCTGGAGGAGAATACGGCCCTGTGCGGCCGGCTGGGGCTGCGGTTCATTGAGCTCAATATGAACTTTCCCGAGTACCAGGTGGACTCCCTGGAGCGGACCGACCGCCTGGTCCGCCTGGCGGAAGCGGCCGGCGTCTATTATACCGTCCACCTGGACGAAAACCTGGACATCGCTGACTTCAACCGGCTGGTATCGGGGGCGTACCTGGAGACCGTGAGACGGTCGATCGCCGCGGCCGGGCGGCTGCTGCCGCTGCGCGAACGGTTTGGCGACCGCAGCCAGCCGCTGACGCTGAACATGCACATGAACCACGGCGTTCATATCACCCTGCCGGACAGGAAGGTGCAGATGTATGAGCGCGATTTCGAAGCGTATATGCAATCCTTTGCCGTTTTTCGCGCGCGCTGCGAGGAGTGGATCGGCGACAGCGATATCATGATCGTGGTGGAGAATACGGACGGCTTCCGGCCCTATGAGCGGGCGGCGATCGACCGTTTGCTGGAGAGCCCCCGGTTTGGCCTGACCTGGGATATCGGGCATTCCTGGGCGGCGGGGGAGCAGGACGTCCCCTTCATCATGGAACGCCAGGCGCACCTGCGCCACTTCCACATCCACGACGCCACGGCGCGCCCTGCCCGGAACCACCTGGCGCTCGGCGACGGCGAGATCGACCTTGCCGCCCGGCTGCGGCTGGCCAGGCGTAGGAACGCCCGCTGCGTCCTTGAGACCAAGACCATCGAAGCGCTTGAAGCATCCGTGCGATGGCTGGAACGGGAAAATGAAGGCGTTTTCTGATCAGGGCAAAGTTTCCTGACGTATCAGTGTGTATCTTGTGTCCTTGTGCTGACAGTGCTATACTGGTCAGGGTTGTTTGTTTTGATCAATTATCTAAAAACGCGGTTCCGGGGAGGGATGGCGGTGATGACGCCATGGAAGAAGAGGAGGCTGCTGGAGAAGCTGGCGGATTCCTTTGGCCGGGCGCCGGAAAAGGAATACTTTCCGGGAGACATGGAACGGATCCGGACCTTTTATGACGCCTGCCGGGACGGGGAGGCGGACCGGTTTCATGTCGACGAAACCACCTGGAACGACCTGGATATGGACAGCGTGTACAAAAGGGTCAACGCCTGCCAGTGCACCGCCGGCGAGCAGTACCTGTACTACCGGCTCCGCACGCCGATGGAGGAGGCGGAATACAGGGAGGGGCAGCGCCTGGTCCGGCTGATGGAGGCCTGCCCGGAGACGCGGCTGAAACTGCAGCTGCTCCTGAGCGGGATCGGCCGCAGCCGTGATGTGGATCTCACCGCCGTTGTCCGTCCGGGGGATGCCTCTCCGGTCTGGCTGGCTGTCTGCAGCCTGATGGGCCTGCTGCTGGCCGCTTCCATCCTGGCGGCTGTGGCCCTGGGCGGGTCCTTCTTCCTGCTGCCGCTGGCGATGATCGTCGTCAACACCTGGCTGCACACGCTGCGCCGCGTCCGGTGCGAGCATGAAATCAACCGGGTGAACTACTGTGTTTCCCTGATCGTGGCCCTGAACCGCCTGAAAAAAATGAGGCTGCCCGAACTGGACACATTCCTGGCGGACGCGTATCAACAATTGGAGCCGATGAAGCCTGTCCTCCGCGCCGGACCCGTCCTGTCCACGGTCAACGCGGACATGGTCCAGGCGGCTGTGATGGTCAATTTCCTGTTGGACCTGGTCGCCTTCGAGATCCTGAAACGGCGGCTGGCGAAATACCACGATCAATTCCTGGCCGTGCACCAGGCCATCGGCCGGCTGGACGCCGCGATTGCCGCCGCTTCCTGCCGCGCGGGCTTTTCCGTCTGGTGCGAGCCGGAAATCAATTTTGCCGCGGACCGTCCGTACCTGCGCATGGAGGGGATGGTGCATCCCCTGCTGAAAGCGCCGGTCCCCAACGACCTGATGGCTGAAAAGCTCGTGCTCATCACCGGATCAAATGCCTCCGGAAAATCGACCTGCCTGCGGACGGCAGCTGTCTGTGTGCTCATGGCGCAGACCCTGTGCGGCTGCACATGCAGCCGCTATGCCGGGGCATCCTTCCGCGTCTATACTTCCCTGGCCCTCACGGATGATCTGCTGGCCGGGGAAAGCCGTTATATGGCGGAGATCCGGTCCCTCAAGCGCATCCTGGACGCGCGGGACCAGGCGGGCTTTCTCTTCTGCGCCATCGACGAGATGCTGCGCGGTACGAACACGATCGAACGGATCGCCGCTTCGGCGGAAATCCTGAAGGTGTTGAACCATCCCCGGGTCCTCTGCCTGGCCGCCACCCATGACGCCGAGCTGTGCGGCCTCGCCGGCGGCGATGTCCTGCTTGCGCACTTTGAGGAGACGGTCTCCGGCGGTGAAGTCCGCTTTGATTACCGGTTGAAGCCCGGCCCCGCGGTGACGCGCAACGCCATCCTGCTTCTTCGGCTCATGGGCTTCGAGGAGTCCCTCGTCAGCGCGGCGGACGCCCGGGCGGAGGTGTACATCAGAACCGGAAAATGGACGACGGAAGGTCACTGTTCACTTTGTGAACCGTGACCGAAGGGGGGGACTGGCGTCCCCCCTTCGGGACCCCCCTCTCAGATTTGCCTGTGCGGCAAATCTGCAAGGTAGAAATCGCTGACGCGATTTC
>CACXEB010000464.1 GCA_902766515.1 uncultured Eubacteriales bacterium | reverse complement strand
CGTCCGGAAAATACATGACGGTAATCACCCTGTGCGTGCCGTCCGGAATCAGCTCCAGCCAGGTCATCCCCTCGCCGGTCACCTGGACCCTGCCGGCTTTCGGCATTTCCCAGTCATTCCTTTCCCCGTCCGTAAACCGGATCAGGCATGCCGTTCCGTGAAACAGCGCATCATCAATCCGCATCTGGTAATATGGGTAATACTGGAATCCCCATTTGTCCCGGTTCAGCCGTTTATGCTTCACGTCAAATCCCCTTTGTTCTTTCGCTGGTGCATACAGTCATCTGTCCGTTCACCGTCAGGACGCCCTGCGTTTTCCGGACAGCCGGGGAAGCCGGCGGGATAAAGTATGATGCCGTCATGCATTTATGGTTGATACGCCCGAGATTGGTAATGCTGTATCCCCTTGGAGCATCGTATCCGAAGAACATGCTTCCGGCGAATTTGCCCGGCTTGCTCGGATAGTCTCCCCTGCAGGCCATGATCACCTTCTTTGTCCGGTCTTCGATCATCATCTTCGCCAGCAGGGCATTCAGAAAGGGATGCGCCGCGGACAACTGTTCCATCGCTTTCCGGACCCGTTTTTCCTCATACGGGACACCCACCGACATCACGATCCCGAAGTTCATATGCGGGCACATCAGGTGCGCGCGTTCCGTAAAAAGATACTGCATGGTCACGCTTCCTCCGCTCCCTGAAGAATGCTGATCATTTTCCGGTTGATCTCCCCCGCCCGCTCATGGTTCAGCCCGTATCCTGCATAGAGCAGTATCAGGCAGGGGTCAGCGCTGATCAGCGGGCAGAGAATTCGATGCCGTTTTCCCTGCAGTACCATTCCGCGTAGGATCCTGACGGCACCTGGGCATGAACCGAGCTGAAGTACTGAGTGATGTATACGTCGAACGACGGTTCATAAACGCGATCGACACTGTTCAAAAACGCGTATCTGCCGATACTGCGCAGGCTTTCCGGCAGCGAAACCTCAGAGAGCGATCCGCACATGTAGAACGCCTGATCGCCGATCGCGGTCACCCCTTCTCCCAGCGTCACGCTTTCCAGGCTGCTGCAGTTTGCAAATGCGCGCGTCCCGATACGGGAAGCGTTTTCACCCGTTGATGTATCACCGCCGCGGACGCTGAGCCGCGTGATTCCGGTGCAGTTGTAAAAAGCGCCTTCCCCGATCGTCAGTCCGCCGCTGAACTCGGGCAATTCCGTGATACCTGTACATTCGGCAAACGCATCATTGCCGATCCGGCGCACCCCGGCCGGGATACAGATCATCGCGGATTCGGCGTATGCGAATGCCTGGCGGCCAATCACGGTCACGCTGTCCGGAAGGATCACGATGCACTGGTATTGCGCACCCGTCGACCTGAACGCGAAATCCCCGATGGTTTCGATCCCCGCCCGTACCGCGATCACGCCGTTCGACCACGAACCGCTGACCAGGCGGCGGTCCGCGGTACTGATCAGTATGCCGTTCTCCAGTATCAGCGCACGGCCGGCCCTGTCCATTTGGATTCCCTCCAGGGACCTCCTTCCCAGAAACGGGTTGATCCCGACTTGCGTCACGCTGGCCGGGATCATGATCGACCAGATTTTGTACCATCGCTGGAAGGCGAAATCATCGATGACCGCTGTTCCGTCCGGGATCGTATAGGATTCCGCCGTCTGGCGGGCGAAGCACCATACAAGCCGTCGGTCCGCGCGGCTGAAGAGCGCGCCGTCCGATATTTCAAGCGCCGTATTGTCCGGAGAAAGGTCCACGCTTTGCAGCGCGTAATAGGTATCCGCGTCGGCGCAGCAGAAAGCAAAGGGATTCCGGCCGAGCTGCTTTACGCTGGCAGGGATATATACGGATGAGGCGATGCATCCCCAGAACGCGTGGTCGTCCACGGCTTCGATGCCTTCCGGAATGGTCAGCTCCCTGGTGAAACCGCCCCGGATGATCCGCTTATCCGCCAGGGAAATGAGCATGCCGTTTTCCACTTTCAGCGTCGGGTGCGTCGCGGATATTTCCAGGGTCAGCCTTGTAAAGACATCGCCGAAGGCATTCGGACAGACAGTGGTCACGCAGTCGGGAATAAACAGAGTCCTGATTGGCTTCCAGCTTCCCGCGTAGGCATGCTCGCCGATCTCGGATACCCGATGGCCGTCGAGCGCTTCGGGAACAGAATTAACGTCGACGGCGTCATAGCATTTCACGATCCGGACGGACTGATCCGCCAGCAAGACATAGTCATACATCGCACCGTCTATTTCCTGTCCGTCGATCACAAAAGTGGCGCAGGTCAGGACCTGCTCCGCCGTTGCCGGTTCCGCCCGGGAAGCGCCGCAGGCCAGAACGACTATCAACAGCAGAGCAAGGAAACCGCTGAATGTCTTCATGGGGAATTCTGCCTCTCTTTCTCCAATGGTGCCAGGTTTATTCCGGCGGCTCAATTTCGCTCCGGGGCCGCGCCGCGCGGGCCGGGAACAGGTCATGGCCGTCCGCCCACAAAGGCGCAGGCGGGTGACCGTCCTGGCAGAAACTGCCTTCGGCATAAAACACAAGGGGCTGTGACGCCCGGACATTTACACCATGTCTGTGCATCACAGCCCCGTATGTGCGGAGGATTATTTCAGCATGCTCTCTTCCCAGCTGTCAAAGGGCTTGAGGCCGAGCAGGCCGGCGACCGTCGGCGCCACGTTGGCCAGGCCGAAGGCGCCTTCCTTCATCTCGTGACGCTCGTCCTTGTCATAGATGATGAAGGGAACGGGGTTCAGGCTGTGGGCGGTGCGGACCTCGATCTTGCCCTTCTTGTTCTTCTCGAGCATCTGGTCGGAGTTACCGTGGTCGGCGGTGACGATCAGGATGCATCCCTCGGCGTCGCAGACCTTCTTGATCCGGGCCAGCTCAAGGTCGACGCTCTCCACGGCGATCTCGGTGGCGTACAGGTTGCCGGTATGGCCGACCATGTCGCCGTTGGGGAAGTTGCAGCGGAT